>JAYSWI010000387.1:0-15342 GCA_043718125.1 Flavobacteriales bacterium | reverse complement strand
AGTAATCTATCTCTTGTGCGGTTCGTATGGCTTTTGGCAAAAGTGTTTTCCAATCAAGTTGCATGATGGCTTGAAGCAAATTGTCCATGTATTCAGCCAATAGAGCGCGGTAGTAATCAGCATTTGTGCTTAGTGTATTGCTCAGTTTTATTCCCTCTAATGCTAGTTTTAGCAGAAAGAAGATGCCTGCAAAAAGGTCAATTAGGCCATTCCAAATTCCACACAGCAGTGCTATTGTGCCTTTTATTGTATGCTCTACATTTTCAAGTGCTTCTATTAGTCCATGTACCAATGTTTTGAAGTTGGCAATCACTGTTTGGAGCCAACGGGGCAGGTTCGTAAATTTCGTGTTTATGTTATCTATTTTTTGTTCATATAGTTTTAATGTTTCCAGCAGTCCAGGCACTGTTGGGGCGAGGGAATATGCGGGGTCATCTATGTTCCAATACTTTTCGCTGATGCGCACCTGGGTGCTTAGAAAATTGGATATGCCACCGAAAATGCTGGAACCGACATTGGCAATGGTTTCTACTATTTCTTTTTCAATAGATATAATAATGCTAATAAATGCGTCCCAAGCTGTTGCCGCATTGCCTATTGATTTGAGCAATTGTTTTATTTGAAGCTCGGAGAGTGGATAATTGGCGGTGGTGAGTTTACTGCGCAAGATGGTTTCAGCATAAGCCTTAGCCATTGCCCCTGCTTTGAAGAGTACAATATTTCCCGAAAATATATCACCTGTTGGTATTTCAAGAAAAAGTGCAAACTCTTTATCACCTATTTGGGTCAATTTTTCGTGTGCTTTTAGCAAGTGTGCTCCATCATTGGAGATATAAATGTGGCCTTGGGCCAAAAGGACATCACCCTGATCGTATGTTTTATTGGAATTGTAATCTAAGAATATGGTGCGCAAAAAACTTCCTTCAATGTATGTGGTAATCTGGGCAGGTGTAGGACCGGGCGCACCTACATGTACATTCATATTGCCCAATTTGGCATGTCTGAAATCTGCAAACTCATCCAAAGCAAGGCTATTGGAAGTATGCGAGTATGAAGGTATGCTTATAGGCATACCCACCGGTAAAGGCATAGTATCATCTGCAAGTAATTCGGCAAGGCTGCGCGACATGCTTCTAGTTTAATCGAATTTGAAGTTTAATAAAGCAGCAACACCGCACTGCGGTATTGCTGCTGTTAGATATTCGTATTAGGGTTTACTCGTCCAACAAATCGGCACTAAAGTCAGGCAACGTTGGCGATGTACTCGCATTCAACCTCACCAGGTTGGTTGGTACTTTAATTATCCAAGGCTCTCCAACTACAGGCAGGTTTTCATCGCCTACTATTTCTTCTTGCTCGCGTATTTCGTCTATAATAGAAAGGTATAAATCATCCTCTATGGTTGGCACACTATCTCCATTCCAAATTTGGCCTGTGTCGCAATAGTGCAGTATGGCCTCCTCGAAACCAGGGCGCACGGGCACCACCACACGGGCATAGCCTGCTTGTAGAAAGCGGCTAAACAATGGGTCTGGGTCTTGCATGTTTTTAATGGTGACCCAATTTCTCTTTCTGCCCCAGAAGTAGGGGTAGAAGATGTAAGACATATCACCCCACTCAAAACCTTGCTCAAAGAATTTTACATAAGCACCCTCAGCACGCGCATCTGGATTGTGGAATTGTGGATATTGCTCCGCACCTTGCCAGTTGCGCATGGCATCAAAAGCATTCCACTTTTGGTCGGTAAATAATTCCAAACATCCACGCTTTAGTTCTTCTTGTTCAGTCTTGCGATTGAGGTCCGGGTTTTGTCCTTTGATGGCAGTGTCCATCGTGGCCGTCACCTTTCTGTTGTACTCATCCAATTTTATTTCATAAGCTTGGATGATGGCGGTGTAAGCCTCAATCTGCCACTTAATAATAGAAAGTTGCGTTGGAACACATTTCAAAGTAATGGATACATTAGCATACGTAGCAGGCTGGTTGGCAATAGCAATTGGAATAAATCCAACTTCGTTATCAAGTTCAAGAAATACATGGGAACCCTCGGCTATCTGCAGTGAGTAAAGGCTTTGATTTCCGACCGTTATGTATAACCAACTATTAGATGAACCTTCTCTGCGATAGAAAAATCTGATTGCTGCGCTTTGTGCCTGATAACCTATGGGCAAAGTAATCACCTCAGAAAACACATCTCCATCAGCTGAGTTGATTGACTTCGCATATCCAAAGGACTGATATTCTTCAGGGGGTGTTGGCATATCTTCAACATTGTAGCGAGCAGCCCAACGATCAAAATTATCAAAATTCAATTGCTCTGCTGACGAGAGTGTTTCGTCCCACGATTCGTCATCTGGAGCAATAGGCTTTTCGATTATTGTCCCTTCCGCTTTTTGAACCGCCATAGCATAAATATGAAAAGCGGCAGGCTCTGGTACCATAAATTCAAACATCATTCGCTTGCCTTGATTCACCACTTTGCACAAAAAATATTTGTCGAGCCAATGGTATTGCCCAACAACATTTGTAGCTCCTGCCAAGTCATTTTTGAAACCATGTTCGGTAGTGTCTTCAAGTTCTTTTACAACAGTTGTTTGTCTGAGCGTGCGTGTCTTTTCAATCACACGACTTACCGCTTTGTCCACCACATCTTTTGCGTACGATGACCCATTGGAAGTAGAATTTTGTTGCGAATTATTGGAGGCAAACCCTACATTTCCATTGATGTTCCAAATACCTGTTGCTTGCACTCCAGCAGAATATCCAGCACTGACATTTGTGCTGAACTGAGTACTCTTTTGTAGCATTTCACTTGCCGCACTTTGCAAACTGAAACGCTCTGTTGATTGTGTGTCGCGCATGTCTTCCGTCTCGGTGCTGCTCTCTTGTGTGGTGATTGTTTCAGAGCGAATCAGGTCGCGATGTGTTCTGCGTTTTATCTCAAATGCCATTATGTTTTCTACATGGGCTATTTCTCCCTCGGCATATTTAAGCAGTTCTTGTTTTATGGATAAATAATCAGCCACACCAATAGGTTTGATATGACCAGAACCTGCAGGAATTGAAGCACCCGTCACTAGGTCACACACAGAAACATTGGCACTGCTTCTGCACAAATCAGTCAATGGAATAAGCCTATTTCCAACGAGCATAAGTTGCAGCCTTCCATTGTCTAGGCCCGCTCTGGCTGCCCAAAAAATCATCTCCTGTCTTATTCTTTGCAGTATGTAGGTCAGCAGAACAGATGTTGCATTATTTGAATATTGCCTTACAAGGCTTATTGTAGTGATGAGCAAGAATTTAGTGTTACTCAGATTGATAAAATCGGCATGGTCCAGGTTAGTCGCAGATGTTCTTGCGCAAAGCGCTGCGTAATCAACAGTCTGAAAAAGGTCATCTAATGGAAGTTGGCAAACATTCTGAAATCTAGACTTTCGTAAAGATCGTTGGTATAAATATTCAATCCGTAATTCTCTCAATGCAGCCAAATGATTCAAATATTGCGTTAATGCTGCAGCCGTAGCGATGGAATTTGCATTGACCGGCTGCGTTATTGTTTCAATGATCGTATTTAATATTTTCGGAATTGGAAACACTGGCTTTGGTAAAATGGGTGTTGCCTTCCATAATCTGCGCATAGCTGCGCTGTTGTAAGCGGCAGCATTAGCACTCACCTTTTCTATCGCGTTCAAAATGCGCAGGCATTGTATATAATGCTCGCGCATGCTGTTGATGTTTGTGGTCACATAGCTGCTCATTAGGTTGTCCCACAAACGCACCTTCTTTTCGTTCGCACTTGCCAGATGCGCTGCCACAGTGATACCCAAGATGGTTTCCACATTGTTGATAAATGCAGTGCCTATGATGGTGCCGCGACTTGCCTGCCACATTTCCAACACTGCATCATAAAATTTGAAAGGCGCTGTGCTGCCATAGAGTGCAGCAGTGCTACTATAAAAATTTGCAGCTACATAACCATTTGTGCCAGCTCTGAACTTTACAAGCTCCGCCTCGGCAGCCGCTCTGGGATTGGCATTGGTGGCAGTGGGCAATAGACCCTGATGAAGAATGTTGCCACCCGCTGCTATGGATGTAATGGTGGTGGCAGGCAATGAATTGAAAAAAGCGTTTGTAATAAAGCGCTCCTTCTTTAATGAAGGCTTGGGCAATTGCGCAGCGCGCATGTGGGCAAAGCGAAATATTTCAACAGCGTCAGCAGCTGCAAGAGTGGCTTGGGTTGGCATAGTTATTTTTGATTTAAAATTTATTAGAAAAATTTCCGTACCAAATCACACTAACCTTCTTCTATTTTCGCTACCACAAACACCGAAAAAATTTCGCTATTCGCTCTATTAAATTCGTGAATCACGAAGAAAAATCGGGAATCACGAATTCAAATGAAAAACTCAAATCTCAAAATTGAACAGAAATTACTGTGCGAAGCATTTCGCAAAGCACGCAGGGCAAAGGATTTAAAGCAAGTCGAAATGGCTGAAAACATTGGCTGTTCATCAAGCTACTATTCTGAAATTGAAAGGAACCTGCACAAGGTCACTTTCGAAATGATGGTGAAAATTGGTAGGGCTTTGGGCTGCGACTATAGAGATTTACTCCCCCCCCCCCCGCTGCATAAAAAGCAATTGAGCACCGTTCATTTATGAAGCGTCTGTCGTTTCACAACTCGTAATTGACTCTATCAAAACATACAATTTTCACTTGCATGTTTGCGCTTCGCAAAAAGTGTTATGCAACAACCGGAAGGAATACCTATCAAAATTTTTTGGAGAAAATTTCGCAAGAATCCTCTTGCCATGGGCGGTTTAGTTTTCATCCTTTTTGTGATTTTGGTTTCATTGTTTGGGCCTTTCATCAGACCAGACAAAACGGTGAATGCAAATGACCAGAATCTTTTGCTCAGTAGTCAAAAACCAAATTTTGAAGTCGGTGTTATTCGTGTAAAAAATCCGCAAGAGCACGTTAATAATTTGAAAACATGGCTAGATGGTGGCAAACAAAAAAACTTTGTTGAAATACCAATTCAAGAAATTGAAACGACAAATGATTCAGTTTTTATCGAAACATTTTCGGCAAGTGGAGTAGGTGATAAGAGATCCTTCTCGAAGTTAGAACTTGAAATAGAAGGCGAATCAAAAACGCTTTCTTCTGCGGGCAAAGAATGTTTTGTGGCCAAGAAAAAATTCATTCTTGGCACCGACAAATATGGTCGCGATTTGCTTTCTCGATTGATGGCAGGTTCCGTTATTTCACTTGCAGTTGGTGCCATTGCCGTTGTCATTTCACTTTTGATTGGGCTTACCCTCGGCCTTATAGCGGGCTACTATCGCGGCTGGGTTGACAATGTGATTATGTGGTTTACCAACGTGGTATGGGCCATACCAACATTGATTTTAGTGATGGCCATCACATTTGCATTTGGCACTGGCTTCTGGAAAGTATTTCTTGCGGTGGGTTTAACGATGTGGGTGGAAGTGGCTCGCATAGCACGTGGCCAAGTGTTGAGCGTGCGCGAAAAGGAATACGTTGAGGCTGCGCGTGCTTTGGGTTTCTCCGAAATGCGCATCATCTTCAAACACATCTTGCCCAATATTCTTTCGCCCATCATCGTCATCAGCGCGGCCAATTTTGCAGGGGCTATTTTGATCGAAGCTGGACTTAGTTTCCTTGGTCTTGGTGCGCAGATTCCCACTCCAAGTTGGGGCAATATGATACGCGAGCATTATGCCTTCATCACCACCGACCTTGCTTATCTAGCAATACTTCCGGGAGTGTGTATCATGCTTTTGGTATTGTCTTTTATGATGGTGGGCAACGGCTTGCGCGATGCTTTGGATGTGAGAGCATAGACAGGAGATAATAGATCATTATTTGAATCGTCAAGTTGAGTTCAATTTAGCGCCCATGCGTACACTTGAATAAAACTTGCCTTATGAAAAAAAGTTTACTCATTCCACACTTCCTATTTCTGTATTCCCTATGTGTTGGCCAACACTTCGTTCCTGTTTTGATTGAGGGAGACGATTTGAATGATCTGTCTGGCTATTTCAGTGGTGACATCTATGATTTAGAAGTCTTTGATGATGAATTGATCTGTGGTGGAAAATTCACAACTTTTTTTGGACAGCCCATTCTCAAACTAGCAAAATGGGATGGCGCAAATTCAAGCGCATTTGAGCCTGCACCAGCATTTAGTGGAGCTGATAGGGTGATGAATATTACCATATTTAATGTACAAATCATCATAGCAGGAAAATTATCTAATTATTCAGGTGCGGCAATTTTCGATGGTGCACAATGGAATTCTTATGGTGTTGATGGCGGAAATTTTCATGCTGAAATTATCGAATACAACGATCAACTTTTTACCTATCGCGACAGTTTGCTTTACAGAAATGATGGTGGAATATGGAATGAAATGAATCAGGAATTTGTGCATGACATCAGCGATGTGGAAGTTTTTGATAACAAACTTTTTGTGGCCGTTGATTCCTCCTTGTTTTCGTTTAATGGCACTACATGGTATAACTATTATCTTGGTTTGAACGAACCAATAGGCCATCTTTCAGTAGCTGCAAATGAGCTTTTTGCTACGGGTGGCTTTACATCGAACAATGATGGAAATGCACTGACTGGAGTTTTGAAAATCACGGGAGAGAATGTAATTGACGTTGATTTGAATATTCCTGCTGCATTCACTACAAGAGGAAAAGTATATTCTCTTTTTGGAAAAAAATTGCTCACAGAAAAGTACAATCCAAGCATTTCCGTTATGTCAGATCCAAGCCGCTATTATGTTGAAGGCTCTCCGTTCAGTATAGAAAATAATTTCGCCCCATCAGATATTGTTTCGTTCAATGGAAAACAATTCGCATGTGTCAATGCTGCAACTAGTTTCTCTGGTCGAGGAATACAGTTAGTTGCAGGGGGTGCAGATCTCGTTCAATTAGACAATGGGGTTTTGAAACCAGTTGTTAGTCCAATGGCCGGTCATTTCAATATGCCGCCCTACTCAGCCGGATTTATTTATCCCACACCGGAATATGACCACACCGCAACAATTTATGCCGCTGCATTGTGGATGTATGGCATCACAGAAAGTGACACTATTGTTTCGGCCAACACATTCAACAACTCGCAAAACCTCACAGCGGGGCCCATTGGGGAGAGCATTACTTCTGATTTCATTGAAAAGTATTTCCGGATTTACCATGTGCAAAAGGCGCAAATAAGTTCCCATATTCAACAATACATGAATCCCAACTACAACATTCCAGAAGTAATATTGAATTGGCCCGCACATGGAAATACTGCAAATGAAGAATCCTATTATCTAGCTCCATTTGTGGATACCAATCTAAATGGTGTGTATGAACCCGAACTTGGTGACTATCCGGTAATAAAAGGCGATGAGTGCGCATACTATATTCTCAACGACAAAAATGATTTTACATTCGATTCTGATTTCGAAGATCTATTGCCGGATTCGTTGAATATCGAAGTGCATGTAATGGCTTACCTATACGACTCGGATATTCCAGAAATCAACCACACGCTATTTATGAATTACAGAATCATCAATCGTTCAGATAATGATTACCAAAAATTCAGAACTGCGGTTTGGACGGATTGGGACATCGGCAATTCAATTGATGATTATGTGGGTTGTGACAGCACATTGAATTATTACTATGGCTATAACGGGGATGCTGAAGACCAACCAGCCACCAGTTCTCAGGGTTATGGGATTCACCCACCGGCAGCGGGTTGCTTATTTCTAAATCACCAAATGACCAATAGTATGTATTACAGCATTGGTGGTGGCATGAATGGAGACCCAGTAATTGGCCAGCACTATTTTTATTACATGAACTCAAAATGGAACAATGGTGTACACATGTTGTGGGGAGGAAATGGGCTATCTAACGGTGGTGCAACTACACAAGAAGCCAACTACATGTTCCCAACTTACCCCTGGGAAACAGAAGGTGCTATTTGGAATGAGCAGTCGTCAGGCAACCCACCAGGAGACAGGCGCAATATGGCTTCGGGTGAAGAAATATTTCTTGGTAGCGGGCAAGAATATTGTTTTGACATAGCTTACGTGATGGCAAGAGACACCACAGCGAATGTACAGCCACAGATAGCCAGCCTGCAGCTTCTTCAATCATACATCCCCGTGGTACAGCAGTTTTATGACGACCAGCATGATGCCTGTTACAAAAACTCGATCGCACCCACGGGTGAAAATGGAACGGAAGAAGATGAGTGGTTTCAGATATACCCCAACCCTGGAGGCGACCAAATTGCAATTGCAATTCCTTATGACGGGCTAGAACATCGCTTGCTGATTCATGATGCAAGGGGTCGTTTAGTGCAGGATGTAATTCTTACTGGGGACAAGCCATTTCAAGTCCTTGATACAAAAAGCATGGCAGATGCTGTGTATATGATTTCGCTCATAAAGCAAGATGATCTGCTAACTAGAAAATGGTTGAAAATTTCAGAACCATAATGATTACGATATCTATGCTTTTCACAAAGTTGTATGTAACAAAGTTGTTACATACAACTTTGTGGAAATTTTAAGCACTAATTCCGAAGTGGGATATACACATTCTTAAACCAAAGTTTAAAGAGAGGATCAACAAAATCAATCTTTGGCTCCATGAGGTCTATCACCTCTTTTGACTCAAGGGCTGTCTTTATGCGTTTGATGTTCGATGACGAGCCCAAATCATACTTGTGCAATGTTTCTAAAGTGGTAAACCGCTCTACGCCATCCACGACTGCCTTGAGAAAGTTGACTTGTGGCGTACTCAGCAAATCCACTTCCTTTTGATAAAGAATACTCATAGAGCTATACATCTCAAGAAGTGTTTCGTGAATGATTTCGGCTGTGGCATATCTGGTGGTTCTGTTCCAAACTTCATGTGCCAATTGCTGAATGAAGTATGGATGATTGTCCATCAAATCAATGATGAGTTGCGCATTGGCTTCAGTAATTTTCCTTTTGGTGGAGGCAAATGCTTCTGGCAAATATTTCAGCCAGTGTTTTTGCTCAATTTTTTGCAAAAGCACGACATCACCGAATTTGAAGAATGGGTTCTTCGATTTTTCAAATAACTCTGTCATCATGCTGCGCTTGCTGCCATATATGAAATAGGTGACATATTGGTGCTTTTGCCAATAGGAACGCAATACTTTTTGAAACCCCAACGGATCCTTGAAATACGTGATGTTCCGAAACTCATCTACACAAACAACAATTTCTATCCCTTTTGACTTGGCAAGATTTTCTGCTAAATCCAACACTTCGTAAGGATGCCTTTTCAAATCGTCTAATTGAAAAGACAACCCAAGATCCACATTGGGTGATGGATTAAAACTGACTTTTGGCACTACTTGCTTGAAAAATTGCGAAATGGTTTTCATGCGCTCTTCCCATTTGGTGGACGATGCGCGCACCACTTGCCTGGCCAGCGTTTCATAAAACAATTCTTCTGAGCGGATATTGAATAAATCTATAAAAACAAATTTTATTTTTTTATTGCGCCTATTAGAAACATGCGCACACTGCGCCACCAAAGAGGACTTGCCCCATCTGCGTGGAGATATTAATATGGTGTTGATACCGCTGTTTAGATTGCTAATGAGGCGCGCGGTTTCTTTTTCCCTGTTGATGAAACGAGCAGGGGATGCGATTTTACCAAATTGAAATGGCGATTTCATGGTGTTGAAATTGTTGTGTGGTCAAATGTAACAACATTGTTACATACAACATTGTTACATACAACATTGTGGAATGTTTCGCAAAGGGCAACTCTTGATGGAAGTTGGCTTGTGAGAATCCAAAAAAACACATTACGTTTGCCCATATGGAAAAAGAAGCGCGCATCTATGTGGCGGGCCATCGAGGAATGGTGGGCAGTGCCCTTGTGCGAACATTAAATGCCGAAGGTTATTCTAACCTGATATTGCGAACTTCGAGCGAGCTTGACTTGCGCAATCAAGCAGCGGTGAGTGATTTTTTCAAAAGCGAATCGCCCGAATATGTTTTTTTATCTGCTGCCAAAGTGGGCGGCATACAAGCAAACAGTATTTATCGCGCAGAATTTCTTTTTGATAATTTGATGATTGAAAGTAACATCATCCATGCAAGTTATTTGAATGGTGTAAAGAAAATTTTGTTTCTCGGCTCTTCGTGTATTTATCCCAAACTTGCACCACAGCCACTATCGGAAGAAAGCCTTCTTACAGGCCTGTTGGAAGAAACAAATGAACCTTACGCGATTGCAAAAATTGCAGGCATCAAACTTTGCGAAGCATATCGCGACCAGTATGGTTGCAATTTTATTTCTGCAATGCCAACTAACTTATATGGCCCAAATGACAATTACGATCTGAACAATTCGCATGTGTTGCCGGCACTGATTAGAAAATTTCACACCGCAAAAGAAGAGGGCCAACAGGAAGTAGAAGTCTGGGGAACGGGTGCGCCTATGCGCGAGTTTTTGCACGTGGACGACTTGGCAGCCGCTTGTGTTTTTCTAATGAATACATACAATGAAAAACTATTTGTGAATGTAGGCACAGGCGTTGACCTAAGCATAAAGGCATTGGCAGAAATGGTGAGGGAAATTGTGAACTATTCTGGCGAAATAAAATGGAACACAAATAAGCCGGATGGCACGCCACGCAAGCTCATGGACGTTTCGCGCATTCATTCTTTTGGGTGGAAACACAGCATAGAGTTGCGCGATGGTGTTGGGGCTGTTTATGAAGAATTCAAACAATTGAATATTGAAGAAGTAAGATCTAAATAGTAGTTTTACGATGGGTGGAATTGTGAATATTAAAGTTGATCTGCTGCGTTTTGTTGCATTTAGTAATGTCTTATTTTGTTTCGCTTTATTCCTATCTGTAGCAAGTTTTTCGCAGCAAAAGCCTATCCCACTAAATCGGTTTTTTACACACGAGGTGGAGCGTTCATTACTGCGCGATTCGGTTTTGTTTGTTCATTCTGCCAGCAAGCCTTACGTTGAAAACAAACTCAACTTGGATCGTGTTACAGGGTATGCGAAAGACAGTATAAAGGTGTATGAGAATTATGACGACAAGCTTTTGAGGTCTCACTTTGTATGTTTAAAACTCAAGCAAAAGTTTTTCAATTCGAATCTTGTTTCAACTACTGACGAAGATGTATTTATTGCCATTGATCCCATTCTGGAAATTGGTCGTTCTTTTGATTTTGCAGACAATTCCGAATATACCGATACCGTAGCTTTTTGGAACAACATTCGTGGTCTGCAAGTGGTGGGCGATTTGGGAAAAACCTTTTCTTTTCAAACAGGGTTTTATGAATGTCAAACTTTTTTTCCGCGCTATCAAAAGGACCTTGCTGATAGCACCAAAGTGATCCCCGGAATGGGCCGGTGGAAAACCTTTCCTGCCGACAAAGGCCAAGGTTTTGACTACGCCATGGCTTATGGACTTAGCAGTTATTCGCCCAGAAAGTGGCTGAACATTCAGTTCGGTCATGGAAAAAATTTCATTGGACATGGCTATCGCTCACTGCTATTGAGTGATGCGGCCTTCAACTATCCATATATCAAGTCCACCATTTATTTCTTTGATGGCAAAATGCAATACACCTGCGCTTATGCTTCGTTGCAAACCCTTAGCCGGTTGCCTATAGGAGAAGTGCCAGAGGCTTTGTACAAACGAAAAGGATACAGTTACAACTACCTGAGTTGGATGCCACACAGACGCATTGAGATTGGTGTATTTGAGGGAATTGTTTGGAAAAAATATGATGAGAAGGAAGGCTCCCAACCGCAACCTTGGGGTGGATACGTGCCCATCATCGGTTTCAATACCGCTAGCAATGGGATAGCAAATGAAAACAACATAATGATAGGTGCCAACTTGAAAGTTCAGGCTACAAAGCATTCGTTTATATACGGCCAAGTTGCCATTGACGACCCCTTGCAAGGGGCTATTGGATACCAAATTGGGGTTAAATATTTTGACTTCATTTTTCGCAATCTTGACCTACATGCAGAGTGGAACTCGATTGGTGACAATGTTTATGCAAGTCATTATCCATTGCAGAGCTACTCGCATACCAACCAGCCTTTGGGCCACCCCGCAGGGCCGGCAACGCAAGAGTTTGTGGGTATTGTCAACTACCGTTATCACCGTGTAATAGCACAATTGAAATACAATCAGATTGCACATGGCACATGGCCCGAAGCCACTTGGAGTAACGACCCATTGATAGAAACAACCACTTTGGCTCAGTGGCCTGTTAAACACATTCAACATTTGGATATTCAGGCAGGTTGCTATGTCAATCCAAAAACTAATCTTCAAATCTTGGTGGGTTGGACCAGCAGAGTAGAGCGGGCGGATTACAACGGGCAACCAGACTTCTATCACCGTTCTTCCATATTTTATTTCACATTGCGAACCAATTTGATAAATCGCTACGCGGATTTTTAATATTTGCACCTTTACTTTGGCAACCATCGAATTCCTTATTTCTAAAATTCATTTCGAGTGACTGGGATTGATCGCGATCTTTTATTGGCTTTTGCAACTGCATTTTTGTTGGTGCTTGTTGCTACGCCATCGCTTATCAAAGTTGCTAAGCTGAAGCATCTTGTGGACGAGCCAGGTGATGTGCGAAAACTTCATCGCAGGTCTGTTCCCACCATTGGTGGCATCATGATTTTCGCAGGAACCATCTTTGCATATTGCCTTTGGTTTCCGGCCGAAGAGCGCTGGCAGTTTGGTAGAAACTATAATGCTTTTGGCGCTTTAAGAGAATTTAAATATCTTGTTGCTTGTATGTTCATGTTGTTCTTTCTTGGATTGAAAGATGACATAGTTGGCGTTTCTCCAAGCAAAAAATTGATTGTTCACTTTTTGGTTGGATTCATCTTGGTTGTTGTTTCTGACATTAGAATATCGCAGTTTTGGGGTCTCTTCACCATCGAAGATCCATTGCCCTATTGGCTAAGTGTGGTCCTTTCCATTTTTGCATATATCGTTATTGTAAACGCTATCAATCTCATTGATGGTGTGGATGGTCTGGCTACTGGAGTTGGCTTTATTGCCAGCATGACGTTTGCATATTGGTTCTATCGAACGGGCGATACTCCATTGGCACTTTTAGCAATGGGCTTGGGAGGATCGTTACTTGGATTTCTTGTCTATAATTTTCAGCCGGCCAAAGTTTTCATGGGGGACTCAGGCTCTTTGATTATTGGCGTGGTCATTTTTGTATTGGCCATGAAGATGATAGAATTTCCTGTGAGGCACATATTGCCGCAGATGCGCGCGGTATCGAAACCCGTATTAGCAATGGCTATTTTATCCTATCCTCTCATTGATACGTTGCGCGTATTTATATTAAGAATGCTTCAAGGTCGCTCGCCTTTTTCTGCTGACAAAAATCATATACATCACAAATTGCTTGCGCTTGGATTTTCGCACCGTCAAACCGCTCTCACGTTGTACGCATTCACCTTGTTCATCATTATGCTCACGTTTCTTTCCCCAGATTATACGCCCAACATTTCATTCCTCATTGTTGGTTCTGTGGCCGTGTTGCTTTGTAATTCAGTCTTTCTTTTTAAATCCAAGAAATAGATAGGAGCGAGTTTTTGAGAACACGTCATTCGAGTGTGGTACTATTTACAAAATTGAGTATGTGGACACAATGTGGGCTGCAATAAAATCACTCACCATCAACACAGCTGCAAGGTTCTGAGGTAATAACTTTTGTGCCCGGTAGCATTTCGTGAATGCGCGCTTGTGTTTCGTAACTAATCTGATTGTGCAAGAGGTCCAACACTTTCAGATGGAAAAGTTCTTCTAGCGAATTGGGATAATATGATATTGGATTGTCCCATAATAGAAACACTTCCAACAACACGAGCTGATCGATATTTTCAGGAATTGTTGTAATTAAATTGTCGCTAAGGTCTAATCGTATTAAATTTTTTAAATCAAAAATGCCGATGGAAATTGTTCCCAATTTATTTCCTGAAAGACTAAGAATTTGCAAATTTTCTAATTGGGAAATTTCTGTTGGAATGGAATCAATTTGATTTTTGTTCAATATCAATTCATTCAGATTTGGAAATTGAAAAATGGCGTCAGGAAAAGTTTTCAATTTCTGTTTGCTCAGATCCAGTCGATAAACATCCAGAGGATTATTTTCTGCTGTTTCCAAATTAAAATAGACGTGCATTTTTTTCAAAGAATCAAGCGCAATAATTTGTGCAAGGCATGGAAAGGCACTGCCAAAAAACAGCAAGACTGATATGAAAAATATTTTTATCAAAAGAATTTTTTGGCGTTAATGATGTCTTTGGAAATTTGATTTTTCAATTCATCAATTGCGCCAAATTTCATTTCATCACGCAAGCGTTGAACGAACTCAACGGTGATTTGTTTTCCATAAATTTCCTCGTCAAAATCCAAGACATAAACCTCTATAGTTTCAGCGGAGTGGCTGTGGGTTGTTGGTCGTATTCCAATATTTAAAACTCCTGAATATTTTTTTGAATCTAGATATACCCACACAGCATAAATGCCATGAGCCGGAATGAGTTTGTGTGGATAGTTTACAAATATGTTGGCGGTTGGAAAACCCAGTTGACGACCAATCTTATCGCCATGGATGACCTCCCCAACAATGGAATAATTTCTTCCCAAATGTTTGGCCGCCTCAACCACGTGGCCACTCAGAAGCGATTGCCGAATTTTGGTTGAGCTGATGTTGACTTCATCAATAGTTTGTGGTGGAATTTCTTCGACATTAAATCCAAAGTTTTCAGACAGTTCAAGCAAAGTGTTTTGATCGCCCTCTCTATTTCTTCCAAACCGATGGTCATAACCAAGCACTATGGTCTTGGTTTTGATGCCCGTCACCAACAGATCGCGCACATAGTCAAAAGCGGAAAGCCTTGAAAACGCGACCGAAAAAGGGTATATCATCAAATGTTGAATACCAGATTGTTCCAAAAGATTTGTTTTCTCCTGAGGTGTATTTAATAATTTCAGATGATGGTCATCAGGGTGAAGCACCATACGTGGATGTGGGTAAAATGTAAGCACTACACTTTCACCACCTTCTTGTTTGGCTATTTCATTTACCTTTTTTATTATTTCTAA
Organism: Flavobacteriales bacterium; assembly: GCA_043718125.1. Taxonomy (GTDB): domain Bacteria; phylum Bacteroidota; class Bacteroidia; order Flavobacteriales_D; family Sanyastnellaceae; genus JANNVZ01. The sequence continues at coordinate 141 of JAYSWI010000387.1, read as the reverse complement.
ATGACCAGAGTGCACACCATCGAAAGTGCCAATGGTCACTATGGGATTCACGATGTTGCTTAGGGAGGAGAATTCTGTATGGATTTTCATTTTTTTGACTGACGCCAAAAGTATCTCAATGAAAAAGAGTCGCTCAAATTT
>JAYSWI010000386.1:0-4660 GCA_043718125.1 Flavobacteriales bacterium | reverse complement strand
CCAATGGAAGACATATTCCAATTGCAGCGCACAGGAGGCAATACATTGTTGTAAATATCTTGGCAGCCATCCAACGAGTCATAAGGGTACATGATCCAATCATAAAAACCGGCTTGTGTGCCCATGCCGCCAAATGTGAAATTGAGTTGTCCACCTTGCCAAATATTTAGAATCATCCAAGTGCTATTGAGCTCATTGGAACGCAGGCAGCCCCAATTGTCTGTTCCCCAAGGGCTATTCACTGCATCCGTCATGTAATCCGGATTTCCTACCGATCCCAAAGGAGGTATTTCATCTATCAAACCTTGCCCATTTGGATCAATGGCAAAATTGAAATTTTCACAAATGTCAACAGCGACCATACAGTCTGATGCTGTGATTGGATCTGGAATTCCACAATCTGCATTTCCTATTTCCAAAGCAGAAGCACCTGCACTGCCCGAATTGAGTGTTCCTGATTGGATTTCATCACCAACATCATCATACAAAATAAACTCAGCACCATTCCAACCATCACCATAACTGTCAGTCATATTGATTGAATAACAATCCTCCGTGGCACAAAAATATTGCGTGGATGGCGCACCACCGTTGTCCATTTCTACACCCAACGGATTGTCTAGCGACCATGCAATCTCGTTCGGAAAATTGCCTTCGGTGATGGAAAGTAAATATGCCAACTCGCCAGCACCACAAGTTGGAATGCAACTTACTCCTCCCACACCAATGAGGTTTACTTCACTCCCACCTTCATCTAGGGTTCCGCTGGCTATTATATTTCCATTTTCCGAAATGGTATAAATAGATCCGTTCCAACCATCGCCAAAAGAATCGAACAGATAAAATTCGAAACAACCGGGTGCCAAACAAAATGTAGAGTTGAAAGGTGCGCCACCTGTGGCAACCACTGTCCCTCCTGCATCCTTTACATACCAATAAATTTCATTGTCAAAAGCACCGGAACTTACATTGAATAAGTAGGAAGTAGTACCAACCGGACAGCAATTAATATTACCTAAAGTAACAGGCTGCGTTGCATTAAATCCGTTGCTGAAAGTTCCGGTTGCAATAACAATAGGCCCGGGTGCGGTGATAGTAAACGTAGCACCATTCCAGACATCACCCCAACTATCAATCATTCGAAACTGATAACATCCATCGGGCAAACAAACTGTTTGATTCGCACCAGCAAGTCCAAAGGCGACAATGACATTGGCGGCATCTACAAACTGCCACGATACCTCGGCTGGCCAGCCGCCTAGCGTTACGGTGATATTGTAGTTGGTGCATTGCGACATTACATTTTGCGTTACAAACAGCATAACGAAAAAGACAATATGACGACTTAAATACAACATGCTTTTCTACTTTTTTTCTAAGCGATCACAATCCATTCTTGAGAGTTTTTTTATATGTTGTTTGGAAATATCACCCAGTTTGAAACAGTAGAATTCGTAACCAATATTGCGCAGCCAAACCCTGAAATGTTCTTCTGTATAATTAAAATTGGCAGAAAAAAAAACAAGCAAATTTCCTGAGTATGAGTCTGCACGAACCGATTCCAAGCCTTCTTGCATTTGCAGGGCATGTTCAATTAGGCGGCACTGCTCCTCGTTTTCAAGCCCCAAAATGATACACTGTACAAATTGTTGTTGTCCTCTTGCAATGGGCACAAACAAAAAAAGTGTCACAACAGTTTGGATAAAAAACTTCATTGGATATTGAGTTTGAAACTTCAAATAGTTTCGTTAAGGTTTTCAAATGTAAATGAAGCTACATTTTAATAATGTAATATTTCCATGACGATTAAAATTGTGTCATAAAGCAATGTAGAAAATGTTAGTTTGAAACCAAATTTTCAACCCTAGAAAAACGGAGTGATTGCAACTATACATTTACCACCAAATAATAATAAAACAATTACAACTATGGCTTTTACACTTGCTCCGCTTCCATACGCATTCGATGCTTTGGAACCACATATTGATGCCCGCACAATGGAGATACATCACGGTAAACATCATGCAGCATACACCAATAATTTGAATGCCGCAATAGCTGGAACTGAATTGGAAAATTTATCAATCGAAGAAATTCTTGTAAAGGGTTTTGACAAGCCTGCTGTGCGCAACAACGGAGGTGGATTCTACAACCACAATTTATTTTGGTCAGTGCTGAGTCCAAATGGCGGAGGTGAACCCGCAGGGGAATTGGCGGCTGCAATTAATTCATCTTATGGTTCTTTTGAAAAATTCAAAGAAGAGTTTGCAAAAGCTGCTACTACACGCTTTGGAAGTGGCTGGGCTTGGCTTTGTGTCAAAAAAGATGGAGCAGTTGAGGTGTGTTCATCTGCCAATCAAGACAACCCATTGATGCCAACAATTGGTTGTGGTGGTCATCCAATACTTGGACTTGATGTGTGGGAACATGCATATTATTTGAATTATCAAAATCGCAGAGTGGATTATATCAATGCGTTCTTTAACGTTGTCAATTGGAGTGAAGTGGAACGTAGGTTTAGTGCAGGTAAATAGTTAAGCATTCTTCCGTCATTTCTTTTCTTGCAAAAAAAATAATTTATGTCCACTGATGCATTCAATATTCGGGAAGAAGCCGATCAATCCAAGGACAAAGATTTGGAGCGTGTACTTAGGCCCAAATTTTTTGATGATTTCACCGGACAGCGGCAAGTACTTGAGAATTTAGAAGTGTTTGTAAAAGCCGCCAGATTGCGCGAGGAGGCTCTGGATCATGTGTTGTTGCATGGCCCGCCAGGCTTAGGAAAAACTACACTTGCTTATGTCATCAGCAATGAGATGAATGTGAGCATCAAAACCACCAGCGGGCCTGTGCTTGACAAGCCAGCAGATCTTGCCGGATTGCTTACAAATCTTGAGACCAATGATGTTTTATTCATCGATGAGATACATCGCTTGAGTCCGGTGGTAGAAGAGTATCTGTACAGCGCGATGGAAGATTATAGTATTGATCTTGTAATAGACACCGGGCCAAATGCCCGTTCAGTACAAATCAAATTAAATCCTTTCACATTGATAGGCGCAACCACACGGAGTGGACTTCTTACCTCACCACTTCGCGCCCGTTTTGGTATCAACGCCCGACTTTCTTACTACGATGCAAAAACACTTACTGATATAGTGCAACGAAGTGCGCAGATATTAAATATAGAAATAAAGGAAGATGCGGCATTCGAAATAGCTCGAAGAAGTAGAGGCACACCGCGCATTGCAAACGCACTGCTGAGGCGGGTTCGCGATTTTGCGCAGATAAAAGGCGATGGAACTATTGATCTTCAAATTACACAATTTTCGTTGCACGCACTCAATGTGGACACACATGGATTGGATGAAATGGACAATAAAATCCTCACCACAATTCTTGATAAATTTAATGGCGGACCGGTAGGCCTTACCACCATAGCCACTGCCGTGGGCGAAGACTCCGGCACCATCGAAGAAGTATATGAACCATTTTTAATTCAAGAAGGTTTTATGTCGCGCACGCCACGCGGAAGGCAACTTACAGAGCTGGCATACAAGCACCTTGGCAAGTTGAAAGGGAATGCACCCGGTCAGTTGTTTTAGTTCAATACTGTGGATCATTCGCACGCCAATAACTCCATAAAAATAAAAGAAGAAGCCAAGCGTCTTGGCTTCTCCTTTTGCGGCATTTCCAAGGCCGAATTTTTGGAAGAAGAAGCACCTCGATTAGAAACTTGGCTCAACCAAAATATGCATGGCCAAATGAAATACATGGCCAATCATTTCGACAAAAGGCTTGATCCGCGTCTGTTGGTGCCTGATGCGAAATCAGTAGTTTCATTGCTGTTCAATTATTTTCCAAAAGAAAAAATTGAAAGAAATAACAATGATTTGAAAATTTCGAAGTATGCCTTTGGAGAAGATTATCACCAAGTTGTCAAAGACAAGCTAAAGGAACTTTCATATTTCATAAAGGAAAAAATAGGCGCAGTTCACGGGCGTGCGTTTGTAGATAGTGCACCCGTTTTGGACAAAGCATGGGCTGCAAAAAGTGGATTGGGTTGGATTGGAAAAAACACGAATCTGATCAATAAACAACAAGGCTCTTTTTTCTTTATAGCCGAGCTAATTCTTGATATACACCTTGAAGCTGATGGTCCTATAAAAGACTATTGCGGCACGTGCACAGCTTGTATTGATGCGTGCCCAACAGATGCCATTGTGCAGCCATACGTGGTGGATGGCAGCAAGTGTATTTCATATTTCACAATCGAATTGCTTGAGGCTATTCCAACTCAATATCAAGCAAAGTTGGACAACTGGATTTTTGGTTGCGATGTCTGTCAGGATGTTTGTCCATGGAATCGCTTTTCTAAACCAACTGAAGAAATACGCTTCACTCCAAATGAAAAAATGTTATCAATGTCCAAACAAGATTGGCTTGAAATAACTGAAGATTTATTTGCCCAGCACTTGAAAGATTCGCCAATAAGCAGAGCCGGAATAGAGGGTATGAAAAGAAATGTATTGGCTTCAAGCACATAGTGCGATTTTTAATTTTTCCTGAACTGATATTTATGGTTCTACAGGAAATTTCATGGATTAGATTTGAATAAAAAATAGTATGACAGAATCAAGCTTTTACAAGTCTTTATTGA
>JAYSWI010000385.1:0-4682 GCA_043718125.1 Flavobacteriales bacterium | reverse complement strand
CGCAACTAGATAAGCATCTAACTCAGGTCTTTTGATTTCAAAGATGTTAATTTGAATATCTTTTCCTGTAATTTTTTTCAACTCCTCTTTCAGTTTATCCACTTCTTGGCCAGCTTTACCAATAATAACACCTGGTCGTGCGGTGTTGATGGTAACTGTAACAAGTTTCAAAGTGCGCTCAATAACAATTTTAGATACTGAGGCTTTCTTCAAACGAGCCATGAGGTACTTACGAATTTTGTCGTCTTCAACGATTTTATCCGCATAATTATTTCCACCGTACCAATTGCTATCCCAACCTTTGATATAGCCTAGTCTTAGTCCTGTGGGGTTACATTTTTGTCCCATTCTTTATTACCTGGTTTATTTTTTATCCAAAATGATGGTTACGTGATTGCTGCGCTTGCGTATGCGGTGTGCGCGTCCTTGTGGTGCAGGGCTTATGCGTTTCAACATTGCACCGCCATCTACTTTGATGTCTTTTACAATGATATTCGCTTCGGCTACATCTGCTCCTTCGTTCTTCGCTTGCCAATTGCTTATGGCAGAACGAAGTAATTTTTCTAATGGAAGTGCTGCATGCTTGCGTGTGAATTTTAAAATATTCAACGCTGCAAATGCGTCTTTTCCACGAATGATGTCTGCCACCAATCGCATTTTACGCGGTGATGAAGGATAGTCATTCAACTTTGCGAAAGCTGAGGTTTTACGCTCTTCTTTCATCTTATCTGCCATTTCTCTTTTACGGAGTCCCATTGTTCTAATTCTTTATATTGAACTATTTGCCATCTTTTCTGTTACCAGAGTGTCCAGTGAACTTACGCGTTGGCGAAAATTCTCCAAGCTTGTGTCCTACCATATTTTCTGTTACGTAAACAGGAATGAAAGTTTTTCCATTGTGTACGCCTATTGTCATTCCAACAAAGTCGGGTGTAATAGTGCTAGCTCTGCTCCAGGTTTTTATCATTACCTTTTTGCCTGATGCTGTTGCTTCATCTACTCTCTGTGACAGTTTGTAGTGAATAAAGGGTGGTTTTTTAAGCGACCTTGCCATTTCTTATCTTATTTCTTTCTGCGTTCCAAAATGAAACGGTTAGATGGGTTTTTAGGATGACGTGTTTTGTAGCCTTTGGCTGGTAAGCCTTTGCGGCTTCTTGGAAGACCACCGCTTTGACGGCCTTCTCCACCACCCATTGGGTGATCTACTGGATTCATTGCAACTCCACGAACGCGAGGCTTGCGGCCTAACCAACGTGAGCGACCTGCTTTACCAGAAATCTGAAGATTGTGTTCTTCGTTGCTCACCACTCCAACGGTTGCAATACATTCTGACAAAATCAGGCGATTTTCACCAGAAGGCATCGAGACAACGGCATACTTTCCATCGCGTGATGTAAGTTGTGCATAGCTTCCAGCACTTCTGGCTATTGATCCGCCTTTACCTGGTTTTAACTCAATGTTGTGAATGGTGGTTCCTACTGGTATGTCTTTCAAAAACATTGCGTTTCCAATTTCAGGAGAAGCAGTGCTGCCACTCATAATTGTTTGTCCAACTTTCAGCCCTTTAGGAGCAATGATGTATCGCTTTTCACCATCTGAATATTCTACCAATGCAATACGTGCTGAACGTTTTGGATCATATTCGATTGTTGCAACTTTGGCTGATACATCGTGCTTATCGCGCTTGAAATCAACCAAACGATATTTTTGCTTGTGTCCACCACCGATATATCGCATGGTGCGTTTTCCCTGGTTGTTGCGTCCACCTGATTTTTTTAGTGGAGCTAACAATGGTTTGAAAGGCTTACTTGCTGTCAACTCATCGAATGTGAGTGCCACCTTGTGCCTTTGGCCAGGAGTTATTGGATTTAGTTTCTTGATACCCATTTTCGTTTCTTAATATTAAACGTTGGCGTAAAAATCAATGGTGTCACCAACAGCCAGCTTTATTATTGCTTTTTTATATGAAGCTGAACGTCCAGTAATTATTCCTTTTGTTGTATTGCGATATTTTACTTTACCGTCATAACGTATTGTGTTTACTTGCTCTACAGTAACACCATAAGCTTTCTCTACTGCTTTTTTAATTTCAATCTTGTTGGCATCCACATTTACAATGAAACCAAACTTGCCTTGCTTCTCGCTGATTGCAGCCATCTTTTCTGTGACCAATGGTCTGATGAGGATTTCTTTCATGTTGTGTTACTTTTTCAAAATTTCTGTTACAAGTTCATGCGCATTTCCAACGAACACAACATTGTGGCAATTCATGATATCATAAGTATTCACCATGCTTGCTATTTGAACATTTGCTTTCTCAATGTTTCTTGAAGAAAGGTAAATATTTTCGTTCTTCTCCGGTATCAACACTAAAGTCTTTTTACCTGTCAACTTCAAGTTTTCAATCACCTGAATGAACTCTTTTGTTTTTGGTGCACTAAAGTTAATTGCGTCTAAAACCATGATACCGTTTTCTTTGGCTTTGTAAGTCAATGCTGAAGCACGTGCAAGGCGTTGTGTTGTCTTATTTACCTTGATGTCATAATTGCGCGGACGTGGGCCGAATATGGTTCCACCACTACGAAACAATGGGTTCTTGATACTTCCCTTACGCGAGCCTCCAGTTCCTTTTTGACGGTGCAATTTGCGCGTACTTCCGCTTATTTCACCACGGTGTTTTGATTTGTGTGTGCCAGTGCGTTGGGCAGCCAAGTAACGTTTCACATCAAGGTAAATAGCGTGATCGTTTGGTTCTATTCCGAATATGGCCTCATCGAGGGTAACGGATGTGCCAGTCTTCTGGCCTGATGTATTGAGTACTTCTAGTTTCATGTTACTTTACGATATATACTGTTGAACCATTAAAGCCTGGTATGGCTCCTTTTACTAGAATCAAATTTTCTTCAGCTAATATCTTCACTACTTGAAGATTTTGAATGGTACGTTGGTCTACACCTGTGCGACCAGCCATACGCATTCCTTTAAATACGCGCGATGGATCTGACGAAGCTCCCAATGAACCCGGTGCACGTAAACGATTGTGCTGACCGTGGGTAGCCTCTCCTACTCCGCTGAAACCGTGACGTTTTACCACACCTTGAAAACCTTTACCTTTTGTAGTTCCAATCACATCCACTACTTCTCCCTCTGTAAATATGTCTTCAATTTTGATGGTGTCACCTAGTTTCAAATCAGTTGTGAATTCATGAAATTCAGCGATGTAACGTTTTGGTGTTACTCCTGCTTTCTTAAAGTGTCCTTGCATTGGTTTTGAAGTGTGTTTGTCCTTCTTGTCTTGATAGCCCAATTGAACCGCTTCATAACCATCTTTGTCTTTGGTCCTAACTTGTGTTACTGCACATGGACCAGCTTCTATCACTGTGCATGGAATGTTCTTTCCAGCGGCACTGTAGATGCTAGTCATACCGACCTTTTTTCCAATAATACCTGGCATGTGTTTATTAATTTATTTATCTTTTTTGAGTGAAAAATGTCACCCTCATTTTTTTGTTGAGGTTATTCAATGCTTTATTGAATTAAAACAACCTGCTAAACTTTAATCTCCACCTCTACTCCACTTGGAAGTTCGAGTTTCATCAGTGCATCTACTGTTTTGCTCGATGAGCTGTAGATATCCAACAAACGCTTGTATGAACTTAATTCAAATTGCTCACGCGCTTTCTTGTTCACGTGTGGTGAGCGAAGCACAGTGTATATTCTCTTGTGCGTAGGTAAAGGTATTGGCCCATTTACGACTGCGCCAGTACTTTTCACGGTCTTCACAATTTTCTCGGCTGATTTGTCAACCAAGTTATAGTCGTAAGACTTTAATTTTATTCTGATTTTTTGAGCCATTAGGCGGATGTTTTCTTATTTGTTTAGGCTTTTGCTTTTCCTTTCACTTTTGCAATTACTTCTTCTTGAATGTTGTTGGGGGCAATAGCGTAATTGCTAAATTCCATGCTGCTAGTAGCGCGACCAGAAGTAATTGTTCTGAGGTCAGTTACATATCCGAACATGGCACTCAAAGGCACTTTACCACTGATAACAGTCGCTCCATTGCGCTCACTTGTTCCTTCTATCATACCTCTGCGCTTGTTCATGTCTCCTATTACATCACCCATATTTTCGGAAGGTGTAACGATTTCAATTTTCATGATTGGCTCCATGATAACAGGCTTGCATTTTGGCAGAGCTTCGCGGTAGGCCATCTTCGCACACAATTCGAATGACAAAGCATCAGAGTCAACTGCGTGAAATGAACCATCGTTCAATTCAACCTTCAAGTTTTCTACTTGATATCCGGCAAGTACACCATTCTTCATGGCTTCCTTAAATCCTTTTTCTATTGCTGGAATAAATTCTCTCGGAATATTACCGCCCTTGATGTTGTTTTCGAAAACCAAACCTGGTTTTTCTAAATCATCATTTGGACCGATTACAACTTGTATGTCCGCGAACTTACCGCGACCACCTGATTGCTTTTTAAATACCTCACGATGTGCGGTAGAAACTGTGATTGCTTCTTTATATGAAACTTGTGGAGCACCTTGATTGCACTCTACTTTGAATTCTCTGCGCAACCTATCAATAATAATTTCAAGGTGCAGCTCACCCATACCAGAGATAACCGTTTGACTGGTTTCGTCATCAGTATGCACTTTAAAGGTTGGATCTTCTTC
>JAYSWI010000384.1:0-4685 GCA_043718125.1 Flavobacteriales bacterium | reverse complement strand
CCAATGGTGATGTCCTCGGGCACATTGAAGATCACCGGAGGTGTGTTGTCAACCACCTCTATGGTCCAAACTTGTGTTACTTCGTTGTCACAATCATCGGTAAGCGTGAAGGTCTGGCTAATGGTATAAGTTCCATCGCAATTGCCCGCAACCGTATTTTCCGTCATGTTCATCTCAACGTTGGCACAGCCGCCTTCCCAAGTCACATCGGGCGTAGGAATATTGTCTATTTCATCACAACCAATACTGATATTGGTTGGAAAATTTACAAATGCCAAATCCGACAAACCAAAGAGGTTGATGGTTTGGTTTGCATTAGCATTGTTGCCGCAACCATCGGTGATGGTGTAATGGCGAATGACTTGGCCATTGCAACCTGCAATTATTTCTTCATCTATGTATGTAATTGTAAGGGATGAGCAATTGTCCGTAGCCTCAATAAATATTCCTTGATAATCTGTGCAGACCAAAGAAATTACAAGGTCATAATTTTCCACCACAGGTGCTTCATCATCAACAACAGAAATGGTTTGTGTCTGGAAAGCAACGGTACCGCAAGCGTCTTCGGCCCTACATATTTGGGTGTGGGCTGTGGATGCACAACCGCTAGGGCCTTGTGTGCAAGCCTTGTCAACGTTTACGTCTCCGTGTCCTTCTACCATGCCGCCATCATAGATGCCATCGTAGTAATACCAACCGCTGAAACCTTGGTTTGCGTTCTTGTTGTTGGCGGCCATTCCACTTTGAAAGCCATAATAATAACTCGATGGTTTGTGGCGCAGGTGCAGTTGCGTTCCTGCCAATGTGCCTAGTCCATTGATGGTAGAAAAACCCTCGAGCATCTCGTAATACATCCAGTCCAAGTGGGTGGTGGATGCTAGTTGCAAATCATCTTTGTAGCCTCTGCCAAGGGCACTCCAATCGGTCCAATTGGCACCGTTGTGAAACCACAAATCGGCTTGCATCATCAGCGTTGCATCAGCCGCATTGACGATGGTCCCCCAGAGGTGGGCGGTGCCATCATTGTATTCTTCCAGATGGGCGGGGCCACTGAAGTGCCAAGCTACACTTGGCGCATCTAGTTGTGCAAACCAAAAAGCCCAGTCGGTGCTTGGGCCGAAAGCTGTGCTAATGGTGCAGGCTGACATTAGATTTCCGGTTTCGCTGGTAAAGGACGAAACCTGAACTGGGCCTTCGCAACAATCGCTTGTGGCGACATTGCAGGGGTCGAATGGAGGTAAATTATCTTCACAGGAAATTGTAATGTCTTGCGGTTGCTCGACAAAAACAGGGACGCATTGTGCAAAGATTTTGGTGGAAAGAAAGATGCCTGCTCCGATGAGTGCGGCTTTCAAAAGCATAGGCACAATGCGGGCAGGAAAAGAAAGTGTTGACGCTCTCACGTTGATTAAGAATTAGGTTAATTAAACAAAAATGGTAAAGCAGCGAAGGGTGTGGACGTTTGCTTTTTTTCCTACCGCTAAAGTACAGGCTTTATGGTTCGAACAACAAATAGGAAATAAAGTTTGTTTTCAACGGAGTTTTGAACGGTGATGGTTGGGCTATCGAGGTACAAGCAGCATTCAATTGTGAAGGTGCTTCAAGCCAATTGCTGACAATATGTGTTTGATTATGTTTTGTGTTGAGTGCTCCCGGTTATTCTTGAAGTCTTTGAAGAAATGAAGTATTGGAAAGTGATGTTCGATGCTTTATTTGTTGAAGAAATCTACATGAATCATTGACTAATCAACACACAACAAAAGCCTAACCTGTCCAGTTCTATAGAGGCATCGAGATGCACAAAGCCCAAATGATTTCCGTTGCACTTACAAACCAACAAACTACAAACCAAACAACCTGCACACATACAATGAAAGCGCACCAAGGCTTGCGGATATTGGTATAGTAATGATCCATGCCACCAAAAGTTTACCAGTTACGCCCCATTTTACAGCAGAAACACGCTTTGTAATGCCAACACCGATAATAGAACCTGTGATGGTGTGTGTGGTAGAAACAGGAATGCCTTTTATTACCTCACCACCTATTTGCCAAGGGAACTTCAGTCCTTCGGTAAAGAACAATGTGATAGCACCCGCAGTTTCCGCAGCCACACCTTCGAATGGTGTTACTTTGGTTATTTTAGAACCCATTGTTTTTACAATTTTCCAACCACCACTCATAGTGCCAAGAGCTATGGCAGCGTAGCATGAAAGAGGCACCCAATTGGGCATCTCTTTAAGATTGGTTATTTCGCCACCCGCTATTAGTGCTACAGTAATAATACCCATCACCTTCTGCGCATCGTTGCCACCATGGCCTATGCTGAATGCTGCTGAAGAAAATAATTGAAGCCTTTTGAAACTCTTGTTGGCCCTGGAGTTATTCATTCCGCTCATGAACAGCGTGAATATGCCTATCACAAGAACGATAAAACCAAGCAGTATCCATTTAAAATTGGCACCATGAAAAACCACTTTGAGCCAATAAGTTTCAAAGTTGTTTTTGAGGTTAGAGGTGTCGTATCGGTCTTTTGAATCCGATCCTATTCTGTGTGTTTCGATGATAGAAAATTTCTTTTCTGCCTTGACTAATTTTTCTGAAAGGGCGAAAGTGAGTGAGGCATTTTCAGTAGCTTCATCTATTTTCTTTAAATAGTCTGCTCGAACGATATAGCGTGTTCCGGTTTTGTCTTCCACGCCTGCCTCATCCTTGGCGGCTTTCACTAATGGAGCAAATTCTTTTAAGTCTGCATCTTTTATTGTCAGTACCTTTTTCAAATCATCCTTGCTTATTTTTTCTTCGAAAACTAATGCGTAGGAACTGGCACCGTTGAAGTCTTTCTTATACTCCAAAGCGTTGCCCACGGCATAAACCACAAGGCCAATAATGATGAGCGAGACGAGCTTCATCCAAGGCCCTTTTCGGAATGAATTGAGAAACCAGACCGATATGAGGTAGGACATTATCATGCCCGCCATGGGCGCTACAAAAATGAAAATCGCTGTTGCTATGATGATGCCCGAATTGATTGCTTGCCAACCGAAGGCCGCCAAAAAAGCACCGGCAAAACCACCGATAAGTGTATGTGATGAAGATGATGGAATGCCGTACCACCAAGTGATCAGGTTCCATGTAATGGCTGCAATAAGCCCCGACATTATCATTGGCAATGGATTGTTGCCTGTTGCTATAAATGCTTCTTTCACCGATTTGGCTACGGTGGTGGCCACGCTGTGATCCTTAAAAATGAAGAAGGCGATGAAATTGAAAAATGCTGCCCAAAGCACCGCTTGAAAAGGCGTAAGCACTTTGGTAGAAACAACGGTGGCTATGGAGTTGGCCGCATCGTGGAATCCATTGATGAAGTCAAAAATTAACGCAAGTGCTATTACTGTAATAAGCAGATAGGAGTATTCCATAAAAAGAGTTGATTAAGAGTTTTTCACCAGAATAGATTCCAATGCATTTGCCACATCTTCACATTTGTCTGTTGCTGTTTCCAAAGTAGAAAGAATTTCCTTTTTCTTGATCATTTCAATTGCATTTGTTTCCTCCGAAAAAAGGCGGGCTATAGCCAAATCAAAAATGCTATCGGCTTCGTTTTCCAGATCGTTTATTCTAACTATGGCTTCGCGCACACGTTGTGCGTTTTTCATATTGCGCAAATTTTGTATTGCAAGATCTATCTCTTGCGTTTGGCGGTGCAATACGCTAGCAAGGCTGTGCATCACTTGGTCTATATGTTCATGATAGTTGTAAAGGGCAATACGCGATGCTGTTCCGTTGATGAAATCGGCTACATCATCCAGCGAAGTGGCCAGATAATGAATGTCCTCGCGGTCGAATGGTGTGATGAAATTGGTGCTTAGTTCGGTAAATATGTGGTGGGTAACATCATCCCCAATGTGTTCCATATCGCGTATTTCGCGCACTATTGTTTCTACTTCGCGCTCGTCTTTGGCATCAAGAAGTTCTTTGAACTTGGATGACATGTTTACAAGGTTGGCGGTTGATTGTGCGAACGAATCAAAGAATTTTCCGCTCTTTGGAGCGAACATGGATAAAAGTCCCATTGTTGTTTTTGTATTTGGCGGCAAATGAATGCAACACACAACACCTCAATCTTTCTTTTATGTTAAGCTATCGTTACGTATTTCGCTGGCACGTTTCAGTGTCTTGGAAAAGCAAATATTGCAGCCAACACCTATGCCAGAGAGAAAGGTTAAAAAAAAGCAACGCACACTACATTAACAAATCCATCATCTACTCTTAATTTTAAGCTAACACAAAGAGTGTTTTGAATATTTCTATTTGCACCAGTTTAATTCTTACACAACACATACATCATCTCAACATTACATTTTTATGAGAAAGGTTTTTATAGTTTTCATTTTCGCTTGCGCTGCTATCGCACAAGGCACAGCTCAAAAAGACACCACCTCTGCTGCGGCCAAGTCTGCAAGCGAAACAAAGCCCGCCAAATGGTATGACACTTTTTCCATACGCGGATATACACAGGTGCGCTACAATCGCTTACTGGAAACTAACCCTGACCTTGGCTGCGAACAATGCGACAAATCTTGGGGCGAGAATGGCGGATTTTTTATTAGACGTATGCGCATCATCTTATATGGCCAAATAAGCAAACAGGTTTACTTCTATATACAACCCGACTTCGCTAG
>JAYSWI010000383.1:0-4700 GCA_043718125.1 Flavobacteriales bacterium | reverse complement strand
CACAACAAGTGCTGCGGGCAAATGTGCATAAAAATTGGACGGGTCGGTCATACCAAATATTCCACTTTTCAAACAATTGAATATGAAGTTGTGGTTGAATGCAAAATGTGATGTTAGACTATTAACTGGGTCTCTTGTTTTGAAACTTTAATGCGGCTGAGATAAATAATCCAGTGGAAGTATGAGTTGGCTGGCTATTCTGTGCCATACAGAGCGCACATTATTTGATACATTGTTCGAATTGATTTGGCTGCTTTTCTATTTGGCAGATGCGTACAGTGCCAAATCCAGCATCACACATTTTGCACAAGTAGCCACAAGGGCAACTTTAGTTTTAGTGGCTGATGTACGTAATTTTTTGAACACCAAGAATGATTAATTCAAGGAGGGATCCTCTGGCATGTTGGCAATCATTTGGCCTTTTCGTCCCATGCTGCGCATGATTGTTTTCCACATATCATTGATGTCACTGTTCATTACAAGCTCTTTGGGAACGGACGTTACAAACCAAGAGTTTCCTGTTATTTCATTTTCCAATTGCTCGGGCGACCATCCACTATATCCTACAAAAAATCGAACTTGACCTTTGGTAACGCTACCCGAAACCAACATTGTTTTTAAGGTTTCAAAATTTCCGCCCATATAAACTCCTGGTATTATTTCAATACTTTCTTCGATCTTATTGCCCAAGGTGTGTATATAATAAAGATTGCTGTTGCGCACTGGACCTCCAATGCTGATGCGGCCTTCAAAGCTTGGCATGTTTTCCATTATTTGCTCCAGATCCACATCTATGAAGTTGTTGAGCACAAAACCGAACGATCCGTCACTATTGTGTTCGCACAAAAAAATGACGGTGCGTTTGAAATAGGGATCATTCAAAAATGGTTCTGAAAGCAAAATTTGTCCTTTTGCAGGGGGTGTATTTTTATCGGGTGCGAAGTCCATCTTTTTTTTCTTTTGGAATTTCTTCTTCTTTAAACTCAATTATCAATTTGATGTTGCTTTTTTGCACTAAAAAATTCGGGCCAAAAATCTCCGAATATTTCAATCATAAAAGAAATCAAATTGCATGTTTCATTCTATTTCGAACATCTTCTTAACAACCTTTTTTATTTCGAATGTGTTTGCAGCAGCAAATGCTCAACACATTCCATTCAATACAAACGAAACCTTGACGTGGCAGCAAACTATAGCTGCCTTCGATAGCCTTGACAGAGGAAATGAAATTGCCTGCCTATTTGAAATGGGCAACACTGATATTGGTAAGCCATTACATCTTTTTATTATCAACAAGGACAAAATATTTTATCCTGAATTGTTCAACCGCAAGAAAAATATTTTGCTCATCAACAATGCGATACATCCTGGTGAGCCTGATGGTGTGGATGCTTCTTTAATGTTTTGTCGGGAATTGTTGAATTCAAATTCAAGCATTTCATCCATGTTGGACAGTACCATTATTTGCATCATTCCAATGTACAATGTGGATGGTGCTTTGAACCGCAATGCGAACAGTAGAGCAAATCAAAATGGGCCTGCGCAATATGGTTTTAGGGGCAATGCCCGCAACTTGGATCTCAACCGCGACTTCATAAAATGTGATAGCAAAAACGCCATGTCGTTCAACCAACTTTTTGCTCGCATTAGGCCACATGTTTTTGTGGATACACATGTAAGCAATGGTGCAGATTATCCTTACACCATGACTTTGATAAGCACGCAGAGCAACAAACTTGGTGGTGCACTCGGCAAATTTTTGAAAGAGAAAATGGAGCCTACTCTTTTTGCATCTATGAAAAAAAAGGACCATGAAATGTGCCCGTACGTAAATACAATGGGACACACACCTGAAAGCGGTCTGTTTGAATTTTTGGAAACTCCTAGGTTTTCATCTGGCTATGCTGCGTTGTTCAACTGTATTGGTTTCGTTACCGAAACTCACATGCTCAAGCCTTTTGCTCAGCGTGTGGAATCCACCTATCAGTTCTTTGCTTCGCTTTTGTTTTATATGGAGGAAAATGCTTTGGCATTAAACAATTTGAAAATATTTGCCGATAATGAATGGGTAAAAAAGAAATCGGTTTATCTAAATTACGAGCTGGACACCACAGCCAAAAACACATTTCATTTCAACGGATACATGGCTGAGTCAAAAATTTCGGAAGTGGGCAGTGGCACAAGACTGTTTTACAATCACAATGCTCCTTGGTCTAAAGACATTTCTTTTTATCAGAAATATAAAGGAACAGATGAGGTAAAGGTTCCGCTTCATTACATACTTCCGCAAGCATGGTCGGAAGCCGCAGAACGCTTGAAATGGAATGGCGTAAGTATGAGTACTTTAAAAAACGATACCACTATCAAGGTTTCAGTTTATTACATTGATGATTTTGAAACCAATGATCATCCCTACGAAGGCCATTATCTGCACTCCGCAATTAAACTAAGATCTGAAATTCAAGGCATCCAGTTTTTTGCCGGGGACTATATCATTCCTACCAACCAAAATTCTATTAGATATATCACTACTGTGCTAGAGCCACAATGCGCAGACAGCTTCTTCGCTTGGAATTTTTTTGACGCTGTTTTGCAGCAAAAGGAATGGTTCAGTGATTATGTATTTGAAGATATCGCAGCCAATTTGTTGGCAACCGATTCAGAATTAAAAAAAATGTTTGACCTTGCATTGGTTAATGATAAATCATTGCAAAACAATCATTGGAATCAACTTTACTGGATATACAAACACTCTCCTTATTACGAAAAAAGCGCATACAGATATCCGGTGTATCGTTTGGAATAATGCTATTGAGGAAGGTTGATCGTCCCCAATACTCCATACTAATTGCTTTGATTTTGTTTTTCTTGTAACTGCTTGTCCAAGCGTTTTGTCATGAATTTGCGCACGCCCCACCATACAAATGCAATGATTGCGATTACAAAATTGGGTGCTCCATCCTGCCAACCTTTTACGTAAACCATGTAGCAAGCATAGACCAAAGAGGCGATTGCGAATGTCAGCCAAAAGCGAATGAAGAATTTATTGAGTTGATGCATTTGTAGTGTCTGATTTTTGTTCCAAATAAAGATCACCGCTGGGTTTAATGATGCGGTATTTTGTAAACGAATCATTGCTTTCCACACCGTAACCATGCAAGGCGCTGCCGTTTTCCAATTGAATTTTCACTTCCTTGTCTGAAAATATTTTTGCACTGTCTTCCAAAAATATCAGTTCTTCCGTTTCAAGCCTTTCGCCTTTAGTGTTGAACAGTTCAACGTTATCCCAAGCAATCAATTTTTTTTGCTTTGCACTGTATCTGCCGTTGACGGCATTTAGCCTCGCTTGCTCTACTTGCAAAGTATCAAAAAAAATCATAGTAAAACCTCCACTCGCTATGATGTATTCTTCGTCTCCTTGGTATTGATCAATTTGTGCTGCAATCAGTTTATTTTTCAGTTTGCCTTTTTCAGTAAAGGAATATTCAGCTTTGTAACTGGTCTGAACAGGTAAATTTCTTGCATCGGTGAGTGCCCTAATTTCCGAAATTTCATTCTTGCATGAGCCTACAAAAACAAGCATTGCCAAGAGCAATGAAATGGACTTTAAAATTTCGTGTGGGCTATTAAATAGTAACATCAATCGTATTGGTAGGTATGAAACCATCTTTCTTTTGAGCGCAATGGTGCAAAAGTGAATCCTATCCAAAATGTGTATTGTTTTTCCAGTATCAAATTGCTTTCTGTTGTTCCCAACAAGCCATATTCCGCAGAGAGGTGAAATTTGCTATCACCATTCATTATTGGCATTGTCAAACCTGCCGTCACTGTCTTTTGCGTAATCTGTTTGTTGTTCAACACAAGGTGCGTATCCGTGTATCGCGCACCCATTCTGTATTGCAAGCGATGCAAAAAATTATCTTTCATGCTTATAGATGGGCGATAATCAAATCCGAAAGCATAGTTGGAAGAAGCGTTCAAATAATTATTTGGTTCCATTTGATCGCCAATTGAAGTAAAATAATTGCTCCAATTTTGATATGAATAATCCAAACCAATGAGGATACTTCCTGACTTTTGCTTGAACGATTTGAATGCAATACCGAATGTCAATTTTTGTGGAAGACCAAGATTTCCTTTTTGGCTAGATGAAACAAAACCTGTGTCGTTCACAAACACAACTCCATTTAAGGATACAATGGATTCATTTACGGTGTTTTGATTACTACGGATATCTCGTCCCATACAATAGGTAGCTCCCAATTGCAAGTATTTGCCTTTGATGATTTTTTTATTTTCGAAAACAAGCGATATTGGCATTTGGTAAATGATACCACCTTGAAGCAGCAATCCTTGTGCAAAAGTATTTTTAGTGATTCTTGAACCTACTTTGATACTATCAAATGCAACGGTGTTGACCTGAGCAATATTTCCAAAAACATAGTTCATGTTTGCTCCAATACTCAAGATATGGTGATAGGGCAAAGTGTCCCTTTTGGTTGTCAGGTCTGTAGCTACAATTCTATTGTGATGCAACATGAACAACCTTGAAGTGCCAATTGTGCCTTCATTCAAGCCTCCAGTTCCGTTATAGACGTAGGTTGCAGTCAATGAGTCATTCACCGCTTTGGTACTTTTCAACGAATAGCCAACGTTGCTATATGGATGCAAACCAAAAGCAAACCCCCACTTCCAACTGG
>JAYSWI010000382.1:0-1652 GCA_043718125.1 Flavobacteriales bacterium | reverse complement strand
AAGTAACAACGGAATGCCATGTACTTTCACCGTTGTGGTAAGCGACACACAGTTGCCCTTAATAACATGCCCACCACCTGTTTTTGCTAATGCACAACCTGGTTTGTGCAGTGCTATAATAAACTTGGGTAGTGCAACTGCCAATGACAATTGTGGTGTTGGTTCAATCGTCAACAATCATCTTTCTACTTCATTTAATGTTGGTATCACACAAGTGGTTTGGACCGCCACTGATGTGCATGGCAACATAGACACGTGTATTCAAAGCGTAACTGTTACAGATACTCAAACGCCAGTTTTTGTTTGTCCATCAAACGCAACTTACAACTCCGATAATAATTCGTGCGGTAAACTGATTACTCTGAATTTTCCAACCGCCTCGGACAACTGTGGGATTGCGTTAATAAGCAACAGCCTAACGGGCAGCACGCCCGGAACTTATGAAATACCTATTGGAACAACAACAATAAATTGGTTTGTAACTGACGTGAATGGGAACAGTACTTCATGTTCACAAAGCATCACTGTTATTGATACTATTGTTCCAAGCATTGTTTGTGTTGGAAACATCATTGATGTGGTCCAAAGTGGATCATGTTCCAAAACAATTTCACCAGCAAATCCAATCTTCAATGACAATTGTGTTGTGCAGAAATTGACGTGGTCAATGCTGGGCGCCACAACGGGAGTCTCAAGCGCATCAGGTATCAATTATTTAGGAATCACTTCCTTCAATGTAGGCACAACAACTGTCACCTACGTTGCAACAGATGCTGCGGGTAATTCTACTTCGTGCTTCTTCAATGTAAACATTAGCGACAACATTGATCCAATCATCGCATGCCCTTCCAACATCAATACGTTTGCTCAATCAGGAATGTGCAATGCGATGGTTGCCATTACAGATGCGATTTTTGAAGACAATTGTCCTAATTCAATTTTAACATGGAATATGAATGGCGCAACCATTGGATCTTCCCCAATTACTGGATTAAATCAAATTGGAAATCATGTATTCAATGTTGGAACAACAACAATTGAATATGTTGTGGTTGACAATTCCGGTAATTCATCGAACTGTGCTTTCACTGTAATTATCAATGATGCTGAGGCACCCACCATTTCAAATTGTCCATCGAATCAGACTGTTTATTTAGATTCATTGTGCAGTTTTATCGTTCCTAATTATATTGTGGATGCCGGGATATTTGCTTCTGACAATTGTACAATGGATGCAGATATTCTGTTGGTACAATCGCCAAGTGCCGGAAGCATCTTAACGCAAAACAAGACCATCGTAATCAATGCAATTGATGAAAGTGGCAACATTGCCATTTGTGCTTTTGATCTAACACTAGTCGACAACACGCCACCGGTTATTTCAAATTGTCCTTTAAATCAAGAGGTGGATTTTTCAGATGCTTGCGATTTTATTTTGCCTGACTATATTGAAATTCTTTGGATAACAGCAACAGATAATTGCGCTGCTCCTGTTTTACTTTCACAATCGCCAACAGCAGGAACACCAATAACGACAGCCACCACAGTCACCATCACCGCAGTGGGTGGTGGAACTTCGAGTTGTAGTTTTCAAGTTTTACCAACAGACAACACGCCACCTGTTGTTGCAAATTGTCCTGCAAATCAGAACG
>JAYSWI010000381.1:0-1654 GCA_043718125.1 Flavobacteriales bacterium | reverse complement strand
ACGTTGGTATGCGATTGGGCAAATGGAATGAGGCACTGAAAAATGTTGAAAAGCTGCGTCAGTTGCCAAAAAAACTGGAGCTTCAAAAGAGTGAAGACCTCGACATTAGAATATTCACATTGGCCAAAAGCACAGAATTAACGCTTTATGCACAAAGTGGCGAATTCGAAAAAGGACATGATTTGATACCATCAATCGAAGCTGGTTTGTTCAAATATGAAGGCAAAATCAGTTCAGTGCGCAAGGCACATTTCTATTTCAACATTGCTGTCGTTCATTTCGGATTGGAACACTTTCATGAGTCGCTCAAGTGGATAAATAAATTGCTCAACCATGTGGAGATAGACAAAACCCGCGACATTCATTGTATGGCACAAATTCTAAACATGGTGATACACCTTGAGCTGGGCAATAAGGACTTGCTGCCATATACCCTTCGCAGTACGCAGCGTTTTTTGGACACAAGAAAAAAAGTATATAAGTTCGAAAACGTCATGCTCGACTTTGTGAATGAAATGCTTAAAAAACGTCAGCCTAAAACAGAAGTTGAATTGTATTCGATACTGGTAGATTCATTATCTGCATTGCGCAAAGACACTTTTGAGTGTACTGTTTTCGAATATTTCGATTTTCTGGCTTGGGCCAAAAGCAAAAGCTGCGACAAAAAATACAGGGTGGTGTTGGCTGCATAAGCAATAGGCAGCAATAGATCAAACTCGGAATAAATACTGCTTAATTAGTGTCAGTCTATTATGACTTGCTCCAGCGTTGTTCTCGCACTTAAATCTATACATACACCGAAACACACACCTGATTTTCAAATCTGTGATCTCCTCCAATTTGAATTTTCTCAACCAGACTTTTTAGGTATTGCACACATTTTAATTCGACTTCATTTTGATTCCAATTTCTTTCGCTTCATCTCAAGTGGTGTTGCTTTCAATTTGCCAATCAAATGTGCAGTCATAAAATCCTTGTTCAAATTGGCATTGCGGGCCGGAGAATATTCACGTCCATAAAAAATAATTTGCAAGTGCAATTTGTTCCAAAGTTCTTGTTTGAAAATTGCCTTTGCATCTCGTTCCGTTTGCTCCACACTTTTTCCGTTGCTCAATCCCCAACGGTGCATAAGCCTGTGTATGTGTGTGTCCACCGGGAATGCCGCTACACCAAAAGCCTGCGACATCACCACACTTGCCGTCTTGTGGCCCACGCCAGGCAGGGCTTCTAAAGCCTCGAAACTCTGCGGTACCAAGCCATCATGTTGCTCAACAAGCATCTGCGAAAGCTTGTGAATATTTTTACTCTTCGCAGGCGAAAGGCCACATGGCCGAATGATATTTTCTATTTCCGACACCTCCAACTTTATCATTTCGTAAGGATTACTTGCCCTGTGAAATAACTGTGGAGTGATTTTATTGACCCTTTCATCAGTGCATTGGGCCGACAACAAAACTGCAATAAGCAACGAGTACTCATCGCTATGAACTAATGGAATTGGAGTTGTTGGATACAACTTTTCCAATTGATCAATAATGTATTGCGCTTTGTTTTTTATAGTCATAAACGGGAACGGAAATCTGTTTTTAATTCTTATGCTTGGGTGCAAATCAATACCAACCATTTTCTAATTAGGGCCTGCTGAAAAAGTCAA
>JAYSWI010000039.1:0-2804 GCA_043718125.1 Flavobacteriales bacterium | reverse complement strand
GCTATGTTAGTTCCTGAAGGGAAAGCCCATTTTTGTGTATTGGTAACATCATCACTCAACCAATAGCCGCTAATATTTATGGCAGCTCCTGTTGAGTTATACAATTCAATCCAGTCCTCATTCTCACCAGAAAGAACCCAATCGGTGTAATTGGCAGTGCAAAATTCATTGATGACTACTTGTGCATTTTGGCTGAGTACACAACACAAAATGAGTAATGACAAAATCGATTTTTTCATCGGCTTCTAAAATAAACTTTATAAATTTTCCTTAACCTGGGTGGTTGCTTTTCTTGACGTTTCAAATCTAATTCTGGTTGCACTTCCATCTCGATATGTTTTCTATTTTTTTAGGAATCTTAATTTAATAAGAACAGCTTAAGTCTATTTGATTATTTATTGAGACCGATAGATAATCATAAAGTGACTTACCACACGCCATTACAACTTTTGTTTTAAACCCGTTGTAGAAAAAAGTTGCTCCAGTTTTTTTTGTGTTTTCACAAAGAAAAGTTGTTACTACATAGCACATACATAAGATTAGAAGGTGAAAAATAGCAACATCATTATGACCAATACTCGCCATTCCAAGCATGACTTTAGAACTCAACATGAAATTCCAGTGTGGCGTAATTCTCCAAAAAAACTATTGCTTTACCAATCGCTGATATTCGACTGCATTGCTTTCATCCATCACTTGAATGATGTATTGGCCACTGCCAAATGCTTGGGTTGAAATGCTTAATGATTGTTGTCCATTGATGATTTGTTCAGCTACAATTTTACCCGAAATATCATAAATCCTAAGGCGGCCATTTGTGACTGTTTTGAAATTTATTTTGATATCATTTGCCGTTGGATTGGGTGATATTGAAAAAGTATTTGTACTGAGTTCTTTGATTGATGTGGTGCATTCTCCTGGGGTGAATATTGCAATGCCCGCGTGATTGATTGCCACACAAGAATTACTATAAGTAATAGAATCGCATCCGCACACTGGGTCATAAATGGCGGGACATTGAATATTTAGATCAATCAGTGTTGAATCGTGACAGGTTAGAACTACTTGCTGCAAGCAGAAGTTCAAACACGCATAAGAGCTTTCGAAGAAATGAGAGGAATAGTCATAGCCATTGTCACCAATATATCCGCATCCGGAAATTTCTTCGCAATATGTTCCGTCTCTTCTTACAAAACCAAGTGGCATTTCGCAAGAGCCAAAATCAACCGAAGATGGTACGATAAAACATATCGTGTCATTACAAGTGCCTAAAGAGTATGTGGTGACACCTCCAAAGTAATATGCCTCGCAAGCGTTGTTGTATGTAACGTTATCGCAACCACAAACAGGATCAATTTCGGTTGTGCAAAAAACTTTTTGTCCCCATGCCAATTGGGTCTGATTGATACACGCACCAAGCACACTGCAATTGGCCATACAGGAGTCGAGTGTTTCATAAAAAGAATTGGTATAGTCCACATTGCCCACTAAATACCCACATCCACCATAACCGGAACAACCCACTCCATCAAAGGCATATCCCAACCACATATCGCACGGACCAAAGTCCACTTCGCTCACGTTGGTGCAGGGCTCAGCATTGGTTGTGGCACATGCGCCCTCAGTATATGAAGTGACACCTCCATAATTTGTCGCTTCACATGAGTTGCCATAAGTAACGTTGTTACAACCACATACTGGCATCCAAATGAATGGACAGATTGCATTAAGGTTTATCAACGATGTATCCACACAATTTTGAGAAACAACATGAAGTGCATTATTCAGGATGAGGATTGTTAGCATTACTTTTTTCATAGTGACGAGATATATTTTTTTGATAATTACATGATTCTATTTGTTCATAAAACGATGCCTGACCAAAATATTTTTTTTTTGAAATAATATTTGTTTGTAAAAACTTTAATAATTTAGCTTGCAACTTCTACGAGCAATTTTTCATCTTTTGGGAGCATCCTTTTCATCTTGACTAAGTATTTTCAAATATTATTTCTGCTGTGTTTCTTCGACTTCGATTTGAAATCACAATTTGGAAACGATGGTGAACCTTTGTCTTGGAACATCACGCAAGTTCTTCCTACAAGTTCCATTTGGCAAGCCATGGCAACTATAGATCACGAAACTTTGATAGCAGAAGATGAGACGGGAGTAGAAGACAAAACCATCCCATATCGATTTGCAAAATCCATTGCTGTGAACTACTCCAACATTAATAGTGGACGTTGGAATAACTTGCACAATGGTGATCGTATCTGGATGCTTGGAATAGAAAGTGTTGGTGCTTTTTCAATTGGTATTACGCTCTCAAATCTAAATCTGCCACAAGGAGCCACTATTTATGTTTACACCGAGAATCACAGCAATTTTATAGGCCCCATCACGTCTTTAGATAACAAACCCAACCAAAACATCACCTTACCTCCTGTTCTTGGTGAAAAAATAATAATCGAATATTATGAGCCGCGAGCATTCAGAGGTGATGGACAAATTAGCATCACAAAAATTGCGCATGCATATCGTGATTTGAAGGACATCACTTTATTGAACCAAAATGTTTGCATGACACCATTGTTGACCTCCGCTTCAAAAAACATTGAGAATGTTTCGTCCTCAGTGGTGATGATGATTGTGGATGATGGTCAACGAATAGCGACTAGTGTATTGGTCAATAATTCTTCGAATGATGGCACACCATACGTGATTGCTGCTGAGACTGCTCTCATTGGTAATCCAGGCTCTTGGCTTTTTTTGTTTGATGTAGTTGGCAACGACTGTTACAATAC
>JAYSWI010000380.1:0-4732 GCA_043718125.1 Flavobacteriales bacterium | reverse complement strand
TTTACATTGAGCAGTTTCGAGTCTTGCTTTTATCCACAAGAAGTGATGGGTACTAACCTTTCGCAATTTGCAAATGGTTATGAATGGAGCATAGATGATATTTTCTTTTCGGATGAAACCAATGTTGCATTGCAACTAGATGCAGTGGGCAATTATGAAATAGAACTTATAGCCACCAACCAATTTGGATGCACTGCCATAAGTACGGCAGACTACACCATACATCCGCTGCCCACAGTGGAGCTTGGTGCAGAGCCGCTGCAAGGTTGCGAAGATTTGCTGGTAAGTTTTGCAAACACGAGCGAAGATGCAGCAAACTACTATTGGCAATTTGGCGATGGAGCAACAAGCCAAGCCAGCGATCCCACCCACAACTACACCCAACCTGGCACTTACGATGTTTCATTGACGGCATTCTCCGATCAAGGCTGCAGCGTTGAGTTGGAGTATGAAAACTATGTGGATGTTTGGAATCTTCCAATTGCTGATTTCTGGTTCGACCCCGAAGAAACGACTATTTACACCCCCGAAATATTTTTTCATGACGACAGCTACGACCCTTCAAACTGGCAATGGAATTTTGGCGATGGCGAAATAGGACACACGCCCAACATAAAACATACTTACCAAGGCCCCGGTAGTTTTAATGTTAATTTGGTAGTAACTACCGATCATGGTTGTACCGACACCAAGAGTGATGTAGTGATAATAAACGATCTGTTTCAAGTATTTGTGCCCAACACATTTACACCCGATGCCGATGGACTGAACGAAATATTTAAACCACATCTTAGCGGTACTTCATTTATGTCGGCCTATAGGTTTCAAATATTCAACCGTTGGGGCGTAGTTATCTTTGAGACTAACGACCCGGAAGTACCTTGGACAGGTGATGTAAGGGATGGAGAATATTATGCTCAAGATCTTTCCTACAACTGGCAGATAGTGGTGCAGTTGATAGGTAGCGATGAAGAGCGCGTTTTTCATGGTCATGTCAATGTTATCAGATAAGAATACATTGTGGGATAAAAAAATGATCCTATCCTATCTTTCAGACAAAATGAAATTAACGCTATGGAAATCACTATAGGAGCGAGAGTGAAATTTTTGAATGATGAAGGCGAGGGCATTGCAGTGGCTATAGCTGCTGATGGCACTGTGTCGGTGCGCGACAAAGATGGCTTTACATACCAGCACCCATCCAAAGAACTGGTGGCAGTGGGCAACTGGGACAAGGAATACGACAAATACGAAAGTACTCAGCCCGAAATAATAGACATTGTAGAGCGCAACTTGGACAAAAATGTGCAACACAAAGCCACAGAGCAGTTCAAAATTTTATACAAAAACAAAGAAGCAACCAATGTTAAACGCAAGGGCGAAAGCATGGAAATTGATCTGCACATCCATGAGCTGTTGGATAAACACAACCACATGAGCAATGGCGAAATCATTCAGATACAATTGCAACACTTTGAGCGCACACTGCGCATGGCAGAATCAAAAAAGATAGCGAGAGTAATATACATACATGGTATAGGACAAGGCGTGCTTCGGGCCGAGATTCGCAAAATGCTTCACGACTATTATCCCCATTTCACCTTTATGGACGGGCCATATAGCGAGTATGGATATGGCGCAACGGAGGTAAGAATATCGCAAAGCAGGCAGTAAGTGCGCAAGAAATATGCGCTGCTCTATAAATTGAATGGGGCTGCCAAGTTGTTACCACAAAGCATTCCACACGATTCCTTGTAGAACCCTTTTATTTAAAATCCACAACCACTCACACTTTATACCCTATTGGCATCCCACGCCATAAAGGCCAATAAAAAGTATCAGATCGCTAACACCTATTACACCATCCAAATTTAAGTCTGCGGGGCAGGTGCAATCCACACTAAATTGGCACGATCCATCGTCCACATCGGCATTCGCATTATAGTTAATAGCCACAGGGTAGGTGCAACCTGCCACGCCCGATATGGTGGTCCACGTCATCTCATTCGATTTGCGTATGCACTCTCCATTGTTGATGTGTGCATAATAAACTCCTGCTGATGTTGGCGTATAGCTTTGGTTAGTGGCGCCATCTATTAAAACAGCATCCTTGTACCACCAATATTGAGTGCCTGCTTCTGCTATCAAACTACCCGTTCCGTTGGAGTTAATAGTGGGATAAAATGGACAACTTTCCACCAGTTTAAATATAGGCCCTGAATTGTTCACCACATACACTTCGCCATTCATATCCTCGCCAAAAGCCACTATGGATGTGGTGGTGGCGGCATAAATCTGATGGGGATAATTGCCTTGTCCATCGGGTTGCAAGGAATGGATGAAAGCATTGCAGTAATCAGAGAAAAAATAATAACCATCCATAGCAGGATAGGCCTGTCCTCGATAAACCACTCCGCCCGATATGGAGCAAAAACTATCGGCACCGCCATGGCTATACACTGCCACTGGGAAATCGTAAAAAGACTGTGCTTGGCAGCCAGCAGTGTTATAGTTAGCATTGCCTTCATAACAACGCCAACCGTAATTGTATCCACCTATTCCCGCAGGTTGAAAATCTATTTCCTCCCAGGTGCCTTGTCCCACATCGCCTATCCAAAGGTCTCCGGTGGCACTGTCAAAACTATATTTCCAAGGATTGCGCAAGCCCAGTGCCCATATCTCAGGTAGGGTGTCGGATTGGCCATAAAAAGGATTGTCGAGAGGAATACTGTAAGGCGAACCATTGTTAACATCGATGCGCAACATTTTGCCCAACAGTGCCAATGGATTTTGGCCATTTGCATTCGGGTCGCCTGCTCCACCGCCATCGCCCATGCCAATGTACAAGTAGCCATCAGGGCCAAATGCAAGGTGCCCACCGTTGTGGTTGGCAGCAGGTTGATTGATGGTAAGGACAACAAATGCTGAAGCTGCATCCGCCACATTGGCATCAGCACTAACGTGGTATCGGGCTACTACGGTATGCCCACTCAAGTTGGTATAGTTGATATAAAAAAAGCCATTGGTGGCATATTCGGGATGAAAAGTAAGACCCAGCAAACCCCTCTCACCGCCTGTGGTCAATAGCCCTGTTATGTCCAAAAATTTACCAATATAAACGCCATTAAGATCCACTATTTCGATATCGCCTTGGTCTTTTTCCAGAATGAAAAGGCGGTTGTCGCCACAGTTGTATATGCCCACCGGCACGGCATTGTTGGTATAGAAAGACTGCAGCTCTACATTAAGGGGTGACAGCATTTGAGCAAACATCGCGCTGTGGACCAATGTCAATAATACTAAGACAATTTTTGATTTCATAAAAATGGAATTTTTTAAGATAAAAGATGAAGTCAAATGTATTGGTATGCGAGTGAAAACAAAAAATACTGTTGGCAGATGATGCGTACATAAGCGCATCTCTATCAATTATATTTTTTAAGGCAGACGGCTTTGATAAAAGCGGAGTTTACTATTGTAAATGTCCCGATAGCTATCATGGATTTAGCAAAGATGTCTAATGTGGAAAAAGCAATTTATAGAGATGCCCATAAGCATGCAATTTCAAATGTTAAGTAGGCAAGAATTAAATGCCTATGCTTTTCGATGTGCCAAAAAGTGTTTCAAGATTTTATACCATTTCTAATTATGAATTAGTCCGTTTTATTTTGAGCCTCACTTGTGTTCTCTCTACCTCATCTGCCTTCGGCATCTTCTCCTGAAGGAGAAGAGAAGCGGCAAATTTTTGGAGAGAAAAAGGCTGGCCTACTTCATAATTAGAAATGGTAATGGTCCAAGCCCGATATCCTTTGTTCCAATTGACAACTATTATTCAATTGTTGTTTTGAGCCTAGTCAGGAAAAATTTTTCCGGGATTTAAAATCCCGTTTGGATCAAATACTTTTTTGATGCCTTGCATCAGTGCAAGTTCAGTTTTGGAAAACGCCAATGGCATGTAATTTTTTTGGACCAACCCAATTCCGTGCTCACCACTCAAGGTGCCACCAAGGGAGATGCACAACTCGAATATTGCGGTAATGGCATTGGGCAATTTTTCGTTCCAAGTCTGATCATCCATTTCTCCTTTAATAATATTTACATGCAAGTTGCCATCGCCTGCATGGCCATAACAAACGGATTTGAACCCGAAACTATTTCCAATGGCCTTTACGCCCTTCAAAAGTTTTGGTAGTTCGTATCTCGGCACTACTGTGTCTTCTTCTTTGTAAACACTGTTGCTTTTCACTGCTTCTGCCACTTTTCTGCGCAGCTTCCACAGTTGCTCTTTTTGAGTGTCATCATCGGCAAACAATATTTCGCCCGATTCGAATTGTTGCACCACTTCTGCAATATTTTCACAATCCTTCATTACAGATTCAAGATGATTGCCATCCACTTCAATAAGCAAATGTGCTTGAATTTCTTTTTCTATAGGAACTTTTACATCGTCCACAAATCGCAGCGCCCAGTCGATGGCATCGCGCTCCATGAACTCCAATGCGCTAGGTGTGATGCTGGCTCTGAATATGGCACTTACGGCTTCGCAAGCTTTTTGGGCAGAGTAAAAAGGAACAAGCATCAACAAATTGTGTTTAGGTAAAGGCAACAATTTCAATACAGCTTTTGTAATTATTCCAAGTGTTCCTTCGCTGCCTACCATCAATTGAGTAAGGTTGTATCCAGTGGAGTTTTTTAAAGTATTGGCACCGGTCCAAATCACTTCGCCACTTGC
>JAYSWI010000379.1:0-4764 GCA_043718125.1 Flavobacteriales bacterium | reverse complement strand
TACAATTAAGCCCCGATGATCCAAACTACATCACCATTATTGCCAACTACATCCCCTTTCAAAAGCCGGATGGAGGACCTAACTACTATCAGTTTGGTACCAATGTGCGCTACGAAATTCACATTGACAACAAGCTCAGCACCACGGGTGACGATATCATCTATCGTTTCACTTTCTTTCAAACCAATCAAGATCCAACTACGTTCTTCAACATTCGTTTGGGTGCAGAAAATCACAAGACCACTTACACACTGCAGCGCAGTATCAATGGTGGAGCATCATTTCAAACCATCAAAACAAATGGAATTGTGCCGCCATACAACATCGGCCCACGCTCTATTGAAGGAGGCGCAGGTTTGAACAGCGATTACGAAACATTGTTTACTAATGCCATCACAACAGCCACCACAGGTGAAACTGTTTTCGCTGGACCTGTTGACGATCCGTTCTTCGTTGATCTTGGCGGCATATTCGACTTGGGCGATGCTCCACGTCAGAATGGAATTCCCCGCGATGGAGTTGCGTGCTTTAATGTGAGTGCTATCTGTTTGAAAATTCCTATCAGCACCTTGCAGAAGGATCACAAAACAGCAGCACAAGCAACAAGCATTTTAGATGCTGATTTTGTAATTGGTGTGTGGGCTTCTGCTAGCCGTCAGCAAATCAGAATTCTCAATCCAACCAATCAAGTACAAACAATTGGTACAGAGAAATACCTCGGTCCATGGAGACAGATTTCGCGCATTGGCATGCCTTTGACCAACGAAGCTGTAATACCAGTTGGCAACAAAGATTTGTGGAATTCTACAACTCCTTATGCTGAGATAGCGGGTCACAAAGAGTATTTCTTCAATCCTGAGTTGAGCTTGTACATGGACGATGCTTTGTTTGGAACTGCGGTGCCTGCAATGGCTCCACTTCGCATTCAGAAAAACTCGCTGCAAGGTTTCGATTTCAGCTATGGTGCTGATGGACTATATGGTTTGAAAAACACACCTGCAGTTGCCGGCACTGCATTGGATGATGCCATTTTCGGAACGCTGTTATTGCCTGCACCGGGCAAGCCTCGCTCTGTTGATTTATGGCCCATATTCCACACTGGTGTGCCCAACCTTGCGCCTTATCAATTGGCAACAGGTAAAGCAGGCAATCCGCTTGCAAATGGCAAACCTTTCATCAACAATTTCTTGCCAAATGGTGGTGACATGCTTCGCCTGAACATGGCTGTGCCACCAACAGATCGCAACTCAGCAGCATTCAGCACACTGGGTCTTGTGGCTGCGGCTGTTTCTGGTTTGTTAGATCCTGCTTTCAATGCAAACACTTCCATACAAGCTATTCCAAACATGGATGGTTTTCCTAACGGAAGGCGTTTGGAAGATGATGTAACTCGCATAGAATTGATGGCTGTGGGTGGAATCGTTTTGAGCGCAATCGGACTTTGGGAAGATGACTACACTGCAGGTGATCCAAATCCTGTTACTCCTATGTTGATTGCTAAATTGAGCTATACCACAGGCATTGAAGCGAACGACAAAGAATTCAGAACTTCATTCCCCTATGTGCAATTGCCTTGGGCAGGAACGGACAACTGTTGTCCAAATGAGGAAGCAATGGATAAAAAAAGCACGCAGTATGGTGAAGCCAATCTTGGTTTCTCTGTTGCGGCTGTAACTGTTGTTGCAAGTCCAAATCCTTTTGAGAATGAGACTACAATTAAGTATCATTTGAGCATGGATACAGACATAGCAATTTACATCTACAACACTTCCGGACAGTTGGTAGAAACATTGGTAAATAAGAAACAAACCAAGGGCAACTACACTGCTACTTGGGATGCGACCAATGTGGCAGAAGGTGTGTATATAGCCAATGTAGTGTCGGCAGGAAAAGTGATTAGTTCAAGCAAATTAATTAAACAATAAGTATTAATTTTTTCAATAAAGGCTATGCGCACAATAAGGCTGTGCATAGCCTTTTTAATCCTTCTTAAAAAATTCTCAGTATGATGCAAAAACTATTTTTCTTGAATGCTTTTCAGATAAAATCTGACATAAAAAAGCGATCACATTTTTCAAATTTCTTTTCTTCTATTTCATTATCAGAAATTTTAATTGAGGTATTTCCAAGCGGATATGAAATAGAAAAAAAACGTTGTGAGGGCTATTACAATGAACTGAAATTTCAAACAATAAAATCAAATTCATAATCCTTCCGGATCAAAAAAAAAACCCAAAATGAAACATCCAATCAACCAGTATTTTTCAGCAGCAACTTTCCTTTTTGCTGTCTTGTTGTCGATTCATTTTTCATCATGCACCAATTCAAGTGCGGCTAAAAATGAAATGACCAATTCCAATTCGACCGAATATCCACTTCCTGAATTGCTTACACGCCAAGGCGAACTGGCTGCAAGTGCTGATTGGCAGAAGACAATGGAGGCAGTAAATACCACCAAAGAAAAAATCAAAAACAATCCACAGGACTTTGCTTCTTACATAAAGCTGGCTGAAATATTTATCAATGAAGCGCGTGTAACTGGCGAGCATGGACATTACTACCCCGCAATACTTGGACTGATTGAAAATCTTCAATCGAAGAAACCAGATAATGAAATATTATTCAGAGCACTCACTTTGAAATCTTCTGTTTACTTGTCGCTGCATCAGTTTGCAACTGCGAAAGAATGTGCTACGCAAGCGGTGCAATTGAATGCGAACAATGCGCAGATATATGGCGCATTGGTAGATGCCAATGTGGAATTGGGTAACTATGCCGAGGCTGTAAAGATGGCCGAGAAGATGATGGAGATTCGTCCTGACCTCATTTCATATTCACGCGCTTCTTACTTAAGAGAAATACATGGCGACCCAAATGGCGCTATTGAAGCAATGAACCTTGCAGTAGAATCGGGCTATGCCGGCTACGAAAATCTTGCTTGGACACGCAACACACTTGGCGAGATACACGAAACGTATGGCGACATCATGAACGCTGAAGTACAATACAAAACCACTTTGGAAGAACGTCCCGGCTATCCATTTGCAATAGCAGGCCTTGCTTCGGTAGAAAAGAAAAAAGGAAATATAGAACAGGCCGAGAAACTATTGAATCAAGCATGTGCCATCATTCCCGAAGTTTCTTTCTATGCAGAACTTGCATACATCTACAAAGAGACAGGCCGAAAAGAAATGGCGGATAAAACAACTGCTGAAGTGCTTGCGATGATGGCCGATGATGAAGCCAAAGGCCATGTGATGCATCTTGAATATGCCAAGCTATATATGAACTTAATCGAAGACTACGAAAAGGCATTGGAGTATGCAATGAAAGAATATGAAGTGCGCCCAATGAACATAGACGTGAACAAAGTGCTTGCAGAAATTTATTACAATAAAAATGATTTTGTGAAAGCTGAAGAACATCTCGCATTGGCACTTTCCACCAATAGTCAGCATCCTGAGTTATTGATGATTGCAGGACTCATTTATTCTGCCAATGGAAACAAAACGCAAGGCGAACAATTGGTTAAACGTGCCAATGAATCCAATCCATATCTGAATGGAGAATTTGTAAATGTGCCTTCCACCAAAATGATTGCAAAGAGATAAATAGCTCATCTCATTTGAATAAATGCCCAACACCTTGCAGCAATGAAGACGCTTCTAATTTTCATAATTGTATGTATTGCTTTTGCATCCGAAATTTCAGCACAAGAGTTGAAAGGCAAAGTGACAGACAATCAAAATGGGCCAATAGAAGATGTGTATATTTTTCATACTGCTTCTGAAAAGCATACACACACCAATCACTCAGGTGTGTTTCAGATAAAGGATTTGAAGAATGGAGACACCCTTGTGGTGAGCCACATTGGATTTGAAGAAGTGCGTTTTTCAGTTCAAAATTTTGATGTTCCACTCCTAATTGTATTGAATGAAAAAGTGATAGCAATAGATGAAGTGTTGATTACTGAAAGTATAGATGCACTCAATCTGATCACACGTATTGATTTGCAAACTTCGCCAGTCAATAATTCGCAGGAAATATTGCGCAAGGTGCCAGGTCTTTTCATAGGTCAACATGCTGGTGGTGGCAAGGCAGAACAAATGTTTTTGCGCGGATTTGATATTGACCACGGCACAGACATCAACCTGACTGTGGATGGTATGCCGGTGAACATGGTCTCTCACGCACATGGGCAAGGTTATGCTGATTTACATTTTGTAATTCCTGAAACTGTTGACAAGATTGATTTTGGCAAAGGCCCTTACAATGCTGATCAGGGAAATTTTGCTACAGCAGGTTATGTAGCATTCAAAACCAAAGAACGCCTTAGTGAGAGTTTGATAAAGTTGGAAGCAGGTCAGTTCAATAGCACTCGCATGTTAGGAATGTTCAATGTGCTGAACAATGAAAATCAGTCGGCTTACATCGCTGCTGATTTTATTTCTAATGACGGGCCTTATGAAAGTCCGCAGAATTTCAAGCGCAACAATTTGATGGCAAAATATTCAACTCTGATTAACGGCAATGGAAAAATATCTGCCTTGCTCTCTCACTTCACCAGCTCGTGGGATGCCAGTGGGCAAGTGCCGCAAAGGGCAGTTGACGCAGGTCTTATTAGTCGCTTTGGAGCCATTGATGATCGCGAAGGCGGCAACACTTCGCGCACCAATTTCGCAGTGGATTATTCTAAAAACATCAACGACAATACTGTTATCAAAAACACCATTTATTATTCCTTGTATGATTTTGAGTTGTATT
>JAYSWI010000378.1:0-4774 GCA_043718125.1 Flavobacteriales bacterium | reverse complement strand
TGTTGGACATGACTGTAGATATAGCTGTAGAATTCTTCGAAAATTTTCCGCGAATAAAAAATGTAGTGAAGACACTGCAAGACGTTGGCCTTGGCTACATCACCCTTGGGCAACACAGCACAACGCTAAGTGGAGGCGAAGCACAGCGAGTAAAACTATCAACTGAGCTTGGAAAGCGTGACACCGGAAACACTATTTACATATTAGATGAACCAACAACAGGACTGCATTTTCAAGATGTGCAAATGCTAATAAATGTGTTGAACAGACTTGCCAATAGAGGCAACACGGTTCTCGTAATCGAGCACAATATGGACATCATAAAAGTAGCAGATCACGTCATAGACCTGGGCCCAGAAGGCGGACATGGCGGAGGACAAATAATAGCTGAAGGAACACCCGAACAAATTGCAAAGACAAAAGGAAGTTGGACGGGAAAGTTTTTGAAGGATGAAATGAAATAGACTTCCACTTTTCACACAAGCAGATTCCACACTTCGATGCTCGTGTGGAATGACCCATTCGCAAGGACAGCGCGCCCTCCATGAGAAGAAGTCATTCCACCGAAGAGTAGCGAATGTGGAATCTGTAGGAACGAAAACACCGCATCCATCGCTTAACCAATCTTCTCTTCACATCGGTATGAGGCGTTTAGAAACATTGGACTATTTCATAATGTCCAATGGTATTATTCCATCATTATTCATTACAAAAAAAGTAGAATGAAAAAGCCACCTCATTGAGATGGCTTTTTTCACTAATAATTTTTGAGCGTTATTTCTTAACAGGCAGAGGAGTATTTTTCACCTTCTCTTCCGCCTTTTTCTTTCCTTCTTCTGCCTTCTTCATTGTTTCAGAATTCGTAATTTTCTTCGCCTCTACTGCCTTTGCTTTTTCAACCTCTTTGTTCTTATTCAGCTCTTGCGTTTTTTGTATTCCTTTCGCTTTAGCCTCTTCCACTTTTTTCTTTATCTCTTCTTTTGATGCCGCAGCGGCTTGTGCTGGTTTGCTCTCAATAATAGGTGATGCACCTGTAGCAGATTCCATAGCCGGAACAACAACAGGCTTTGGTTTTTTCTTGGCAAATTTCAATTCGTCAATGATGTTTTTTCCGCCCATTAGTTTTTCTATTGTGAAAAGCACATAACGAATATCAACGCTAATGGTGCGCTGCAACTCAGGTTCAAAGGCTATGTCACCGCTCATGGCTTCCCAGTTGCCATCAAATGCAATACCGATAAGGCTGCCGTCTCCATCAATAACAGGGCTGCCACTGTTGCCACCGGTGATGTCCAAGTTGCCAATGAAGCAAGTCACCAATTCACCTTTTTTGTTGGCGTATTTCCCAAAATCTTTTTTAGTAATTAATTCAGCGAGTTTGTCAGGCACCACAAATTCCGGATTGGTATTGTCGCGTTTTTCCATCACGCCAGATGCCGTGGTGTAGTAATCATAATGCACTGCATCGGCCGGCTTATAGTCGCCAATGGTGCCATACGTAAGGCGCATGGTGCTGTTGGCATCAGGAGCGTAAGTTTTGGTACTATTCATCTCGCGCAGGCCAGCAACAAATTGGCGATACCCCTTGTTAAATTTTGCTGTTGGGTTTTTAGGACGGAATGCCATCGAATGGTCATACGCACTTTTTGCAGTGGTGTATCCCAAGTCTTTTTGAAGTGCTTTCAAACTTGGTTTTTCTAAGAAAGAAAGTAAACGTGTTTTATCTGTAAAAACTGACGAAGCAAAAAGTTTATCGGCATACAAAGTTGTATTGCCTTTGAATTTTTTATCCAAATTCGCGTGCCATGTTGGACGCTCATTGGCCATTATATTTTTGCGATATAGATTGGTCAAATTTGTAAAAACCAATTTATCGGTTGCAGCATCGTACTCTTTGAAATGCCCGTCAACAGACGCTTTCAAAGCTTCAATTGCCGCTTTCCTTTTTGTTTCATCGGTCTCAGCCAAGGCCTGTTCCAATCCACTTCCTATTTCAAATGCGAAATACATAAACTCTGCTCCGCCAATGCCAGCCAGATTAGAATAGGTAGCTGCTTTCACATTTGGATCCCATTCCGTATGGTATTCTTTTATCAGATTTATTGAATTGCCATACTTCTGTTTGCGTTCATCTTTTTGCGTGGTCCATTTTGCAAATTCATCTTCAATTTTTGACTTGTCACTTTTTACATCCAACCTCTTTAGACCCCGATTTTGACCTATATAATACTTCCAACCATTTGCCGTACTTGCATATTTAGCAGCATACATTAGGTCGATAGCGGGATCTTGATCCATCGCTTGTTTCCATGATTCTAGTTTTGAACCAAGGCATTCTATCAATATAGGATTGCGTATTTCAACTGCTTGGTTGATGCCATAAGAAGTGAGATAACGCGAAGTGCGTCCGGGGAAACCAAGTATCATAGCGAAGTCGCCTTGCTCCACACCATCAATATTTACTGGCAATGAGTGTTTTGGTTTGTAAGGCACATTGTCAGTGCTGTAGGCTGCAGGGCCATTTTCTTTATTGGAATAAACACGAAGCATACTAAAGTCGTTGGTGTGCCTTGGCCACATCCAATTGTCGGTGTCGCCACCAAATTTTCCTACACTCTCAGGAGGATTGCCCACCAAACGGATGTCATTGAAGGTTTGATAGACCATCACATAATATTCATTGCCATAATAGAAGGATTTCACTTCCACATCATACTTGCCATCTTCGGCATATTTAGTTTGAAGCTCTTTGTTTTTTGCTGCAATGGCCTTATCGCGTTCTTCTTCTGTCATGGCTTCTGTCACTGTTGCCAACACGTCCTTGGTAACGTCTTCAATCCGTATTAAAAACTGAATTTTGAAATTTGGAATGGGTAATTCTTCTGCATGACTCTTGGCGCAAAAACCATTTGCAAGCATATTATTTTCTACAGTGGAAAGAGATTGAATGGCATCAAACCCACAATGGTGATTGGTGAAAATCAAACCTTGTGTACTCACAATTTCTCCGGTGCATTGTCCTCCATTTAGGCGCACTATCGCATCCTTTAATGAGGCGTTGTTGATGCTGTAAATTTCTTCAGCAGTAAGATTTAGGCCAAGACCTTTCATCTCTGCTTCGTTCATTCTGTTCAATAGACTGATGAGCCACATGCCTTCATTGGCACTCATTAGCACCGGCATAAACACGACCAGTAGCATGGTTTGGATTAACTTTTTCATTGTTATTTATTTGACTTGTTTGTTGTTTCTATTTTATTCTTTTTAGAATTGAATGCGCCTTTTTTCACTTATTAAAAAAGAAGAAATAGGCATTGCTCTATTTCAATTATTTGTTGGTTTCCAGTTTGCCCTTTCAATCATTGCATCCAGTTCTTTGTAGAAAATTTGAAGCGATTTTGGCCCTTTATATCTGTTGGCTACAGAAAATGAAATTCCGTTTTTCAGGATAGAAGTTGTTGTGGTAGGCAGGTCGGTCACTTTGTTGTTGTCGTATTTTTTTTCGAAGGCAAAATATTGGATACTATCAGCCACAAAAGTCATTCTTTGAAGAGCGGCTTTATCCCATTGCGATTGGTAAAAACCCATTTTATCGGTAAAATTTTTCCCTTCAAATATTGCCTTGCCACTTTTGGAAATGGTGAGGTTGAAAACCGGACACATGCCAAAACAAGGTGTTCGCTGATATGTAATAAAAATGCTATCCACTGATTCTATTATCGCTTGAGGCATTGGTGCAACAGGCATAGGAGTTGCTATTTCAACATTTTGCTTTTTGTTTTTGCAAGCGCAAAAAAGACCAACACAAAGAACAGCAGCGAATAGGATTTTCATTTATAGTGAGAATTAGATTGGTGAAATACGTCTCATGCTGATGTGTCAAATATTATAGACCAATTTCGGCTGCACCATTTTGATAATTATTTTTTAAATCCAGTGGCTTCTTTAAGAGATAGATAATTTAGCAATTAGCACAATAAATAAACATATTGGAACCATTTATTCTTTGCGCAAAACTTCCAAATTGATATAAACATGAAAGGCTTTTTCCTGTTGGAAAAAGCCTTTCAAAATATTATTCCAAAACCAATTTAGTTAGGCTTTGAACCACTCCGATATCTTATCGTTGTGTACAATTTCTTCTTTAAATGTATAAGCTCCGCTCTTAGCAGATTTCACCATTTTGATAACCTTTGTGTGGTTTTTTCCACCACCTGTTTGCAGGGTTGCAACAACTTTCTTTGCCATTTCAGATTGGTATTATTTGATTTCTTTGTGCATCGTCATGCGTTTCAAAATTGGATTGAATTTCTTCTTCTCCAAACGCTCTGGCGTGTTTTTGCGGTTTTTTGTGGTGATGTAGCGACTAGTACCTGGTAATCCAGATGTCTTGTGCTCGGTGCATTCCATTATCACCTGTACTCTATTGCCTTTCTTTGCCATTGTCTTAAGTTTCTAAAAAAAACGGGCCGCGAATGTAACAAGACTTCAATGTTGAGCAAAAGTTTTTTTTTGTTCTCTCAAATTCATCATGCCAAGAGGTCTTCCATTTTTGAAAATAAGAGTTGAGGGAAAAGCCAATCTTCTAAATTGTCTTATTGATTTTTAATGATTGAACAACTGAAATACGCAGGTACTATTTGCTCAATTACTTCAACTCATATTGCACTTGCACTTTTGCTGAGATGCTTACCATCATGTCGGTTGCGCCCATGTTGTAGCCACCTTCTCCATAGCCATAGTCGTAGGTACCTGCGGCATAATAGTCCGCTAT
>JAYSWI010000377.1:0-1682 GCA_043718125.1 Flavobacteriales bacterium | reverse complement strand
CTATGGCCCGAAAACAAATGCTGATAGACATTTTCTAATTCTTATTGTATTGATTTTGCTTATCACCTTTTGGTTTGATATATCGAACCGTTTAGGCATATTTTTTTTAAGAATAAAAAAGGCTAAATCAAGTAGGCTGTAAACATTTTAAAATCGAAATTGAATTGTCCGTCACTAAAATTTGAGTTTAGAATTTGAATGGATATAACATTGAACACATTTTTTTAATAAAAAATCAAAAACATCACCGTGATTCAATCCACTTATTTGTTAGACAACCACCTAGCGCAAACCACCCTTTTCCCTTTCAACTTAGAAATAGAAAAGGCTAGTGGAATATACCTTTATGACAAACAAGGCAAACGCTATTTCGATATGATTTCCGGCATAGGTGTGAGCAACATTGGTCATGGAAATAAACATGTCATAAACGCCATAAAAGAGCAATTGGATAAGCATCTTCATGTGATGGTCTATGGTGAGTATGTGCAAGAATCGCAAATAAAAGCAGCAAAATTGTTGACCGATTTATTGCCATTGCAACTCGATACCTGTTACTTTGTGAATAGCGGAACAGAGGCCAATGAAGCCGCTTTGAAACTTGCAAAACGAATCACTGGAAGAACCAAAATAGTGTCTATGCGCGGGGCTTATCATGGAAGTACACATGGCTCGCTAAGCGTGAGTGGCAATGAGACGAAAAAATCAGCATTTCGCCCTTTGTTGCCCAATGTGCATTTCATCAGGTTTAATATACAGGAAGATTTAAACCAAATAGATGCACACACCGCTTGTGTGATAGCTGAAACCATCCAAGGCGATGCAGGCATTAGAATTCCGGATATACAATACATGAAGCAGTTGCGCAATCGTTGCAACGAAGTAGGGGCAATGCTGATCCTCGATGAGATACAATGTGGAATGGGTAGGGCTGGCAGCATGTTCGCATTCGAGCAGTTCGCAGTGGTTCCGGACATACTCACTTTGGGCAAAGCCTTGGCAGGTGGCATGCCGGTGGGCTGTATGATTTCCTCAAGAGAAAAAATGCAATTGTTCACCCATGACCCTATGCTTGGCCACATCAGCACCTTCGCAGGGCATCCGGTGGTATGTGCTGCGGTCGCTGCAACGCTTGGGTTTTTTCAAACTTCAGATTTGATAGCAGGTGTAGAAGAAAAGGGCAGAGTGTTGGCAGAAAAACTGAAAACACATACAATAGTTAAAGCAGTTCGTCATCGCGGCTTGTTCTTCGCCATTGATTTAGAAAGCGCACAACAAGTGCAGCGCCTAGTAGAAATTTGTTTGGAAAAAGGCCTTGTGAGTTTTTGGTTTTTGTCCTGCCCACATTCTTTTAGAATTGCGCCACCACTCACTATTAGCATTGAAGAAATAGAAGCCGCAGCGGGAATATTATTGGATGCAATGTCGATAGTTGCTATTGAATAGACGCAGGTTGTTGTTGTGTGGGGCAATTAACTTACTCCAAATACTACCAATTTCAAGTTCCAAACAGGCCAAAAACTATATTGGACTTAGAAGTAATTATCTTGCAAGTGCGGGGGTAAATGCCGATAGAGTAGCTGTTGCGGAGAATCGAGCGAAGCGAAGATTGGCCTAAAACAGATACCGATACGGTATTAGGGTTCAATATGCGCATCGCGATATACATACAGATACCGTAT
>JAYSWI010000376.1:0-4801 GCA_043718125.1 Flavobacteriales bacterium | reverse complement strand
CAAGCACATTAGATCCAAATATTGAACCCCGCTGGGGTTCTATTCATTTCTTTATCATCTTTTCTACAAACAGGTCATCCCGCTGGGATTAGCTCCAGTGAATTATTGATGAACCATTTCTTGCGAGGGAGGGTTGATAAAACTACTACTTGTAAACTGCGAAAGGATCAGATAATATTTTACAGCAATTCAAGCCACTGCCCTATTCTTGTGTCATCAAAACAAATCATTTAATTATGAAATATTTTCTACTTGCTATTCTAATCATCAGCCGGACTGCCTCCTTAGCACAGGTTCAAATAGTGACTTCCAATTTGCCTCAAGCCAATGACATCTTGATTACGCAAGCTGCTACATTGTTGACGGATGTAAATCTGGAGCAAATTGGTCCAAATCAAACTTGGTATTTCGGAAGCGATGTGTTGCAATCATCACAAACCAATACGGCCACCAATTGTGTGGATGTGAACGACACGCCAATCACATATCAATTTCTTTTCAATAGTCCTTTTGATCCTGAACACAACAGCGACTATGCAAATGGAGTAGCAGCCTTTGCCGTTGGTACCATCACCTTCGAAGATGCTTATCAATATTTTCAAAACAACTCGCAGAAATTGGCAATGACCGGTATGGGGGTTAGCGTGAATGGAATTCCTCTGCCTGCAGTAGCAAACGATCCAGATGTAATTTATGATTTACCACTGAACTATGGCGATGCGGGGGCATCCAACACTGCCATCCAATTCGATATTCCAACACTTGGATTTTATGGGATGAATCAAACTAGAACCTACGAAGTGGATGGTTGGGGAACGCTATATATGAACGACATGAATTTTGATGTCATCAGATACCGCTCAGTAGTGAATGCAACGGATTCTCTTTTTGTTGAAGCATTGGGATTTGGGTTTAATTTTCCAAGACCCGAAAGCATCGAATACCAATGGATAAGCCCATTGTACAATGTGCCTGTGTTGCAAATTATCACAAGCAATGGTTTGGTTACTTCTGTGGAAACTGCCGAAATTTTTGCAGTTGGTATCGAAGAAATTATGTCGGAATTTATGCTTTATCCCAATCCGGCAAATGATATGTTGACCATAAAAAACGATGGAGAAAATGCAGAAGTGACAGTGACCAATATGCAAGGCCAAACCATACAAACTGGCAAGTTGTGCGGAACAGCTATTATTGATTTGACAAATTTTTCAGAAGGTATTTATTGCATTAAAGTGGTTAGCCCAACGGCTGTAATGAGCCAATTATTTGTGAAGAATTAGTCTTGTTCGGATGATGGTGTCACACAATTGACTCATCATTTATGGGCAACTTCGGGGTTATGCCCACATTGGCAAAACTTGCGACCTAACTTGGTAGCCCTATTTAATTTAAACCCAGCAAAGGTGGAACCAGTGCAATCTATCATTTCTTCAACCAATCATAAGTGATGCTGAAATATGCCAGCCTGCCAATCATTGGACCACCATAAGCCTCTATGTGTTTATTGCTAAATAGATTGCTGCCGCCCACTTTTATATTTAGAAATTGCTTTTGAAAGGTGTAGTTAATTTGTGCATCGAACACATCAAACTTCGCCACTGGGCCTGTAAATTGGGGCGATCCTTCCCAGAAATAATTGTCAACCCATTTGTAGTTAAAACCATATCCCCACGAGTTTCCATCTTTATTAACAAAAAGATTTCGTGCATTCATCCCCACATTAAACTTGTGCAGCGGTGTATTAAATGCGGGTATTATTTCATCCTTCGCATCGGTCTTTACCAATTTGTTGTAGGAGTAATTAAAAGTAAAACAGTTCTCTTTATAGAAATACCACGAAGCTCCAATGTTGGCACCTTTGGTTATCACTTTGGAGGTTGAATTGGCCGAATAGCGGTAGGCCGCCACGGAGCCATAATCCAACAATCCTTGGGCATCGAAATCTGCTTTTAGACCTATTTTATAGCCAATGAAATACTGATACCAAGTGTTATAGACAGAGGCATCGAGGTATAATTTGTTCATAATAGATGCTCTATATCCCAGTTCTATTGTGCGGGCTTGTTCGGGTCTTATGGGTGCTAAGTTGAAATAGTCGATGGTGTCGGAGTTTTGGGTTTTGCGAAATTCATAAAAGGAAGCCGGTGTTATCAAGCTATCCACACCATCAAGATTGCCGCGCAATGTGGCTGGGCCTACATTTAGATTTAGATATTGATCGGTAAGTGTTGGATTGCGCAAAGCACTGCTGAGTGAAAGGCGCAGATAATGGTCTTTAACAGGCGAGAAAACGGCAGACAATGCAGGTGAAATCAAGGCGTCATAATTCTGATTCTTATCAAGTCTAGCTGTTGCATTTAGAATGAGTTTGTCTTCTAATAATTTCTTTTCGATACCCAAATAAAAACCAAATTCTAAATTGGATATTGGATTTTTTGTATAGGTTGTATCGATATAATT
The DNA here is from genome assembly GCA_043718125.1 of Flavobacteriales bacterium. GTDB lineage: Bacteria > Bacteroidota > Bacteroidia > Flavobacteriales_D > Sanyastnellaceae > JANNVZ01. The sequence continues at coordinate 2,338 of JAYSWI010000376.1, read as the reverse complement.
GGTGGTGATAAAAGTGGTGTCGAAGGTGATGGTGTCAATAGTATATGTAATTTTATTGTAGGAACGCAGGTGCATACTGTCGGCATCGCTAAAAATGGTTCCATCGGAATTTGGGCGATAAAGACGGGCATTTCCACCAACTCTAATTTCATCTAAATGTATCAAATTATTCCACTTGTATTCGCCTTGTAGATGATAGAGTTTCGATTTGTCGAAGAAGCGTGTGCCGCCTTCTCCTTCATTATTCTTCATTGAGGTTATTCTATCAAAATGATAGTTGAATGAAACGGAATCGGGAGCGAAATAACCGATAGGACTGATTCCAAAAATGTCGGCATTTCCATTGTTTGTTAATGCCTGAACTTGTTGGTGCCATAAGATCAAAGAGTCTGCAAATTGATTGTTCCATGCTGCATTGCTGTATGGTAAATTATATTCAGAATAATCTGGATCCAAGATTGGCCCCACCCAATTGGGATTCGGAACAAGATTGGGATAAACCAAATCAGGCCCTCCCATATGTGCAGAATCATTCATTTGTGGTATTATTCTTTCTTGCCAATACTTGCGGTAAACCGAAGCCCAATCTTCTTGTGAGCGGGCTTGGTCGCGCAGTTTAAGTGCAGTGAAATAAGGGTCATAAGTATTGCCCGCATTTTCAGAAGTCATATATGCTCTTATGAAATACGTATTCTTCTTTGTAAGTTCAATTTTGTTTTGCATGAAAAAAATATCCTTTAATCGGAACCTGTTATCGCCTTGGTACATGGTAGTTCCATTTCCGATATTGGATTGTAGAATCAATTCGGGCGATTCGTAATCCAATTTGGGTTTTAGTCTGAAGTGAAGGGCCAAACTGGCCTTTGTATTTTTTGTATCATAATCTACCAAATCTTCTTCCTTGTAGCCTTTGCTATAGAAAGTGCCCAACCCTCTATATTCTGTTGAATATGCAGTTGAAGAAGAATAATCATTCGCACCGAAATACTCATCACCATAAATGTTTACTGCATCATAGCCTCCAGCATTTTTCTCGTTGTTGCCTTGGCCATATATGGGCTGGTAGTTATCGGCCTTCCAATCCTCAGCGGTGAGGTACAAAAGATTCAACTTGTAGGCAAAGAATGGCAGGCTGTCTTTGTTGTTCACCACATCGGCCCATCTTATACAAGGCTGAAACAATCTGCGCTCGCCTTTCTTGATATTAACTGCAAGACCCGGTGTGTAGAATGGATTTTTGGTTTCAATACTAATAACCCCATTGAATGCGCCTGGCCCGTAGTATGCGCTGCTTGCGCCTTGCACAATGTCCACACTTTTTACATCAAGGTCACATGCTCCAAGAAAATTGCCCAGCGAGAAATTCAAACCTGGCGATTGGTTGTCCACACCATCTATTATCTGCAACACCCGCACAGGCGATGTGCTATTAAAACCCCTTGTATTTATTACTCTAAAAGCAAGACTGGCACTGGCCATGTCCACTCCTTTCAATGCCGCCAATCCTTCATAAAAATTGCCTGTTGGAACCTCCTTGATGGCGGTGGCATCCATGCGTTCTACCGTTAGTGGATTTTGCTTTTGCTTCTGCAACATGCGGTCGCTCACTATTTCCACAGCGGGCGAAATGGCATCGGAACTAACCAGCTTGATTTCTATTTTTCTATCTGCACTTGTTATTAAAATTTCCTGTTCATCAAATCCAACAAGATTTATTACAAGTGTACAAGGAAGGTTATTTACCTTGATGTTGAATTCGCCATCGAAGTCCGTTACACTGCCGTTTGCCGTTCCTTTCTCGCCCACCACGGCACTGTATAAGGCCTCGCCATTGGAGCTGTCTATCACCCGTCCTTTTATGGTTTGGGCTGCCAAGCAACATGGAAAAAGGATACAAATCAGTTGGGTGAAAAGTCGAATCAACTTCATAATTTGGATTGAAAAAGGATTAAGGCGCAATGTATAGAGAATAAAAAGTCTTACTATTTCAAAATGAAAATGCCTGGGCGCTTCGATACACCAAAACAAATATTGAAAGAAAATCAATGCCATAAGAATTGGTAATGTTTTTTTTTTTGGGGGGAAAACGGATTGAACGGATTGAACGGATCGGCACGGATATTAAAGATGTGGTGAGACCCTTCTGCTGCCCTTCTGAGCAGCAGAAGGGTCTCAGAGTAATACCAATTCTTAGTTCAAAATAGTCCTCCCGCATGTGCGGGATGGACTTAGAATGTAATTATCCCGCAAGTGCGTGGATAAATGCCGTTAGAGTAGCTGTTAAGGAGAATCGAGCGAAGCGAAGATTGGCCGATAACAGCTAGGGCTTCGTGTGGCC
>JAYSWI010000375.1:0-4804 GCA_043718125.1 Flavobacteriales bacterium | reverse complement strand
ATTTCATACTGGCAGTTGCCGATCAAATCAATCCGAAAAAACATTTACTAGTGTTGGCATTGTATGGCACAAAGGCAGCATCAATTCAAGCACATTTGACTAAGAAAAAAGGTGTCCTTGTTATCGACAATGTGCCGCGCAATCAACTCCATTTTATTGACATTCATCTGGTGTCGCTTACCACAAAATGGACACATATAGCTGTACCAAGCAAGGCCGTGAGTGCCATCAGTATGGGATGTCCAATTCTTTTTTGTGGTTCGCAGGAAAGTGATAACTGGTATATGTTTCAAGACGCAGGTTGGTTCATCAACGAGAATGAAAATATTGAAACACAAACCAAATTAATATTCGAACAATTTACAAGAAGCAATATTGATCTGAAGAAAAAAGCAACTGAAAAATTGCAAATTCTATTGCAACAAGAAGTGATAAAAACGTATCAACAATTGTCGGAATTGATTATCGGCACCAACAACACCAAAGGCTAATATGGAATAGGCCAACAAATTTTCACCTCACGAAAAAACTCAAGTGATGCACAAAAACTGGACTTTTACATATTGGCCATTGCTAAATACAATATCTGAAGACACTGCTAACTTTGAACATGCCGCTTCTACTCCATCGACATTCCCGACAATTTAATTTTATGCGAATTTTCTGAGAGTTCACTTTTAAGGTATCTTCGTGCCTTGACCAAAGAAAGAGAAATTATATTTCATGGACAGCATTTCAAGGACTTTTACCTTAATGTGAATGCCAGCGTGAAGGAAAAGATTGGTTATGTATTTCGAGTTATTAAGTCGGTTGAAAAAGTTTCTGAAAAATTTTTGAAACGCATTGAAGGAACAGATGGACTTTATGAAATCAGAATTGAAATGGGTAGAAATATGTACCGTATCTTCTGTTGCTTTGACAAAGGAAATTTGGTTGTGTTATTCAACGCATTTCAGAAGAAAACTCAAAAGACACAACGACAGGAAATTGAATTGGCAGAGAAATTTAAAAATGAATATTTCTCCCGAAAGCTTTCGGGATTAAAAAATAAACAAAATGAAAAAGAACGAAGCAATAAGAAACGCTAAAAACTTTGACGAGATTTTGGACATCCAATACGGAAAAATTGGAGAAAAAAAGCGTGACAAGTTTGAAGAGAAAGCACAGTATTTCGTGATTAGCGAAACACTCAAGGATGCAAGGCGTGCAGCTCACTTGACACAGGAACAACTTGCAGACAAAGTTGGAACTAAAAAGAGTTACATCTCACGACTTGAAAACGGTAAGTGCGACATTCAACTTTCAACACTTTATAGAATTTTTGAAGACGGACTTGGCAGACGAATTAACTTGCTAATTGCCTAATGATATTTTTGTAAATCTCATTGACCAACCTGTCTGACAATATCCAATCCAGAAGAAATCTATCGGGAAGCATTGACCCAATAGTCAAACATGAGGGTGTCACAATTGAACATAACATGACCATTAAATTTGCCACAGTTCCCTTGTCCTATTCAAAGTAAACGCTTGCTCATTAGTATTTTTTACCACAAAAAGAAATATCAGCCCATGTCCGTGCAACCATCCTATTTTAGAAGAATTTACAAACCAATTTCCAAATTTGTGCGCAGTGCTGCATTGCCATTTCTTAAACTAAAATGGGAGAAAAATCCACAAGTAAAAGCATGGAAAGAACAGGGCAAAATTCAAGAAAGTGAATATGAGACTTTGCTAGAAGAATGGCAACGCTGGGGGGCGGTTACACTTCGGCCACACAAAATAAAACAAGAGCTTATTGCCAAATATCAAAAAAAATATGGTTGCGATATCCTTCTGGAAACAGGAACTTATATGGGCGATATGGTGTTCGCGCAATTGCCGCTGTTCAAAGAAATATATTCTGTAGAATTAAGCGAAGCATTGTGGCAGAAAGCCAAAAAAAGATTTCAGAACGAACCCAAAGTAAAGCTACTTCAAGGGGATAGTGGAAAGGTATTACATGAAATTGTACCGCAACTAAATTCAAGCACGTTGTTTTGGTTAGATGGACATTACTGTAGCGGCATAACAGCCAAAAGCGAAATCGAATGCCCCATTTATGAGGAACTTAAAGCAATATTTATTTCGCCATTTCATCATCTGATATTGATTGATGACGCCCGCTATTTTGTAGGAAAAAGAGATTATCCCACCATTGCTGAATTGCAAGATTTTGTCACCAAAAACGGTAGTGGATATCAAATGAGTATTGAAGACGATGCGATTGTTTTGCAGTGGATTTGAAGGGAAGAAGCAATCAGTCATAAGCCGCACAAGGCACATCATAACGATCTTTATCTACACATGCTCTGATGCCAATTATCAGCTCATGACTGCCCTGGCCACCCAATCGAATTTTGTTTGCAGTAAGGTCATAGCTGTATGCAAAAGTGACATATTTAAGCGCAGCTATTTTCATTATTGCCGAAATGCCATGGCCACTTCTGACACCCATACCAATCGTCATTTTTTGTTTGAATTCAAGCAGAAATTGTGCTTCAAGTGAAGACTTGCTTCTTCCCACATAATTGAGCAAAACTGCAGGTTTAAATGCCAATTCCTTTGTTAACCCAATGGCCCTGCCATGAGCCAAAGTCCAATGGGTGGATAGTTTGCTTGTGCTCAAACCGGCAAGCTGAGGACTATTGATACTCCGTGCCGACAAACCAAAAAATCGATCATCACGATACAAAAACATACCGCCACTAAACTGTGGAAAAACGAACTTGTTGTATGTATTAGTAATGGCAAGATCAAGCTCTTGAAATTCTAAAATCATCGCGCTATAATTGACATGATACTGCGAAAATCCCACGCCCATCCCCATCGACAAATAATATTTTTTTGCCATTCGAATATGATAAGCCGCCATCATTTGAATGGCGGTGTAACTAAATGGGCCAGCGTTGTCATTTTCAGCACTAGCTCCAAACCCAAGAAAGTTCCACTTCTTTGGGGGTATTTTGCCGTGGACATTTGCGAAAGCTGTTGCTGGAGCGTTTTGAAATCCGCGCCATTGTCTTCGATAACCAAATTTCAAATCCAAACACTGTGTAATGCCGGCTGCCGCAGGATTGTATTGCAAATAATTGTACGTGAAATAAGACCATTGGGTAAGTTGTTGCGAAAAAGATTGCATACTCCCGAATTGCAAAAGCAACACAAAAATTATTTTTATAGAATTACTCAATGTACGATACTAATTATGCCAGTTATCGGAGGAATTTTTACTTCAAGCGAATTGAGTTCTATCGTATAGTAATAGGCCCCGGTGGGCAAGTAATTTCCTTTGAAAGTGCCGTCCCAAGCTTTGGTGTAGCCAGTGCTTTTAAAAAGATTCTGACCCCAACGGTCGAAAACATTGACCTGACAATTTGCAAACCGATGAATGCCGGTCATATTCCAAATGTCATTGATGCCGTCACCATTGGGTGTAAATGTGTTGAAGATGATTATTGGCGGGCCTATTTCAAGTGTTACTTCGTCTGTCAAAACGCAACCGTCCACTTGCCCTGTTACGGTTATTACCATACTTTCATCGGGCGTTGCTATTGGATTTGAAATAGTGTTATTGTCCAAAAATTCGGGGTTACTCCAATTGACTCCTATGTTGTCGTCTTGCCCAATTACTTGTAGCTGCGAGCTTTCCCCCAAGGTCATAAAAGGTGGAGCTGCGGTGGCAACAAGATCGACCGCATCGCCCTCTAGGTCAATTGTAAACTCACAAGGCCCGTAATTCGGATCATGGTCGCTACCCACTATGATGATGTAGTCCTGATCCGGTTGCAGGCTATTGAGCTGAAGACTAAAATCCTGAATGTCTTGCGCACAAAAAGAGTTTTGATAAAAGGCCTGATTGCAAGGATCTCCATTGTTCAGCAATTCAACTACCATTACCTGTATCACATCTGTTTCTTGGCCATTTGGCCCAGGATGATCACAATCAATGATTGAAATATAAACCTCCGCTCCATAAACATCAGCCACACTATTTGTATGAAAAGTGTAGTAATAAGTATTGCTCATTGTCATACAATCATAGTTGATGGCATTGGGTGCAAGGCTGTCTTGTGGTGCAGCGTCATCGGCACAAAGTTGGTTAGCATTGGCCTGACTGCAATCTTGCGATTGCCCATGGTGAGCATAAAAAAGTGCGAGTAAAATCAAGCAAATTTTGAACATGATATGGTTGTGTGCGGCCTTCAACGATTGTGGGCGAAAATAGGTTTGGCTTGTGTTTTTGTGGGCTAATTTGAAATGCATTATTCGCTGTTTTTTGCACAACGCTTTGGTGAGCTGGTATGTTGTCTTGCATTCTATTTCTGATGGAAAAATTCTAAAACAAGGCGTCCGAAGCATGATGTTCACCACTGTTTCATTGGTTCAATAAATACGGTATTTACCTGAAATAAAACGGGTATCAAAAAATCAAAATTTGTCCACTTTATATAAAGCAACCTCTCAAGGCTATAAACACTACCTACGTACAATGCCCCTGGGAAAACGTCACATTGATGGGCTTTGAGGTTATTTTCATTTTGACGCCCAGGGGCTTTTTCCTTTTTTGCTATACATTGGGAAACAAATCTGAAATCACGAAATTCAATTAACTCTAAAAGGCACTTTCTTAAGAATTATTTGAATTTCAATTCATACCGTATCTGTATCTGTTTTAGGCCAATCTTCGCTACGGTGTGCTGTGAATGATTAACTTGAATTGTGTTAATCAATGCTGTATAAAAGATGATGGTAGGCCCATCGG
>JAYSWI010000374.1:0-1688 GCA_043718125.1 Flavobacteriales bacterium | reverse complement strand
TGGTGTTGTAGGCTTGATGCTAAGCAAGCACAATACAGCGGCTGGTGCAGCCAATAATCTTTCGCCCGAGGATGTGGAGTATTTGGTTCAGAAATATGCAACAGATATTGAGGGGACCTATAATGAAAACACATATCCCGCAGGATATGATGAGAAAAATGGCTACGGAAGATTAAATGCAGGGGAATGTTTGGCAAAGGTCAGCGGGGCATATCGAATGTTTCATAGTGGTGTTCCTGCCTCAGCTTCGGAGACCGTATTTGGAAACCAGAACGTCAACCTGTCATTCAACATCAACGGTGTGGCTGCTGGACAATATGTTGGAGACCGTTTTCAAGTCATTCACCAATATCTGGATGTGTTTTCATCCACTACTCAAATCTTGGCTTCCATTGGCCGCTACAGTGATTTGATTGGTATTGGTGCGAATAACCCAATAACAGGGGCGGATTATGCAGCTTATCAGATAACCATTGTTGGCAATGTTGCCTCTGTTGTGGTTACTACCAATTGTTGGCACATTACATCCAATTCATTTGGCCAACAAATGGATGTCTGGATACCTGCCGCACCAGCTTCATTAAACACAGCCTATTCATTGCACCTCTACGACCCAGCATTGGTAGCTGTAACCGAATTAGAAAGTGAAAATGAGTTGGTAGCTTTTCCAAATCCTGCTGGTGAGCAAATTCAATTCTCATATACGGGAACAGACGTTTGGAAAAATGCTGAATTGACCATTTACAATTCCTTAGGTCAATTGGTGGACAATATCACTTGGAGTTATTCATCCACACCATTGATAGTTGATACCAAAAAGTATGGAAGTGGAATCTATTTCTGCAAGTTCAGGAAAGACAACATCGAAATTACAAGAAGAATTATCATCGAGTAAAACCAAATGAAAGGGTGAGGCTTCGCCACACCCTTTCATTTCTAATTCTTCAAGTAAAATGAAAAATATTACAATATTGTATTTGCTTCTTGTTGTAACAAGTTGCTGCAAAGTTGAAAGCAATGAGGTGGTAACACCACCTATTTCTGGTTGTATTGAATTAGGAACAACACCCTTGCAAGATTGGAATTATATAGTTGATTCAGCCTTCTATCTGTATCCCTGTTTCAATCCAAATAATGCCAACGAAATAATCTTTACACATCGTGCCTATGGCAATGGATTAACCAAACTCTATCGCTACGACTTGACTACTCATGTCAAGACCTTGCTTCATTCAGGCGACCAAATATTCGCTCCCGATTGGGGAAGCAATGATTGGATATTGATGAATTTGGAGGGAAATAGTGTTTGGAAAATAAAATCAGATGGAACAGACCAAACACAGTTGACTAATACAGGGAATGATTTTTATCCCATTTGGCGTTCGGACTGTTCTCAGTTTTCGGCATTTCGTAGCCTGCTCGTTGACAACCTACAAAAAACGATTCTATACACTTCGGTGTCTATTCCATTTGACACCCTACAAAATACTGGTCTTGGCAGCACCTCAGATTGGCGAGAAGATGGTCTCGCATGTAGCATGGGAGGCTATGGTCCTATAGTATCAGATATAACAAATGATTCCATCATTTTTTTCGATTATGGTGAATTCAATTTTAGTGGTGGTTCAGCATGGTTGAATGATAATGAATTCATTTGGTCTTATGAAAAGGGCATATATAAAAGCAAC
>JAYSWI010000373.1:0-4818 GCA_043718125.1 Flavobacteriales bacterium | reverse complement strand
TCACTTGCGCAAAAAATTTCCGCCTCACAATTTGTTTGTTTGGTTACCGATGCTGGCACACCTGGCATTAGTGATCCGGGTTTCCTGTTGGTGCGCGAATGTTTGGCAAATGCGATTGAAATAGAATGTTTGCCGGGAGCAACAGCCTTTGTTCCGGCACTTGTAATAAGCGGATTGCCATGCGAAAAATTTATTTACGAAGGTTTTCTTCCGCACAAAAAAGGAAGAGAAACGATTGCAAAAAGAATAGCCGCAAGTGAAACCACTACTGTTCTCTATGAGTCACCACACAGGTTGTTGAAGACACTTGAACTACTTATCAAATTCTGTGGTGAGGAAAGGCCTTGCAGCGTAAGTCGCGAGCTAAGCAAGAAGTTTGAAGAGACTGTGCGTGGAAGTTTGAGAGAAATACTCACTCATTTTTCAACGCACGAAATACGTGGGGAGTTTGTGATGGTGGTGGGGGCTTTGGCTTGATTCTGCCTTTGCACTTACGTTTGCCCTTGAAATGAATACACATCCCGCATTATATCTGAACAATTATCGAGGATTCCATAATACCTATTTGGAATTGAAGAGTGTAAGTTTTTTAATTGGTGAAAACAGCAGCGGAAAAACTTCTCTACTGAAACTTATCAAGTTACTTTCAAGTCATCAATTTTGGTTTTCTTATGATTTCAATTGCGAAAAACTCGATTTGGGATATTTTTCAGAAATAGCCAGTAAACATAAATCAGAGGACTATTTTGAAATTGGGCTGACTCATAAACAGCCGCAATTTGCAGAATCAAATAGTAACACCATGAACTTCATAAAAATGAGGTTTGTAGAACAAAATGGGATCCCAAAATTGGAATCTGTGCGTATGAAATTCGAATCATTTGATGCCAAACTTGTATATGGCAAAAAGGTTCAAAAAATTTATTACAATTCAATTACAGCAGAGAAAAAGCAGAAGTCAATAACCAATGCTGATTTTAAAAAGTGGGCATTCTCAAATCTCGAAAACGAATCCTTCGAGAATTCATTTGAGATTAATGAAATGGGACAATTCCCTATGAGTTTCATTAGTGATTTTATTGCGGAAGACTTTTCAAAAAAAATCAAATTCTAATGAAAGCAGAAAACCACCTTATATCCGCGGGTTCTCAATTCCATCTTTTCTTCCGAATGTGACTTGGATTGCACCAATTAGAGTTGAGCCAAAGAGAACATACGACAGCTACCGTATTGATTTTTCACCTGAGGGTGATCACATCCCATATTTAATCAGAACACTTTTTGCCAACAAATCAAAAAAGAATGCTGACTTAATCAAGATCTTAAATAAGTTTGGTAACGAAAGCGGTTTGTTTCAAAAAATAAGTATTAAGCTTCTTGGCAAGGAAACTACATCTCCCTTTGAAGTTGAAATTTATTTCAATGACGAGCCATACAAAATTTCAAACGTTGGCTATGGAGTATCTCAAGTATTACCACTAATTGTTGAGCTTTTATCTCGTCCAAAACAAACCTGGTTTGCCTTGCAACAACCGGAAATTCATCTTCATCCAAGAGGTCAAGCAGCATTCGGAGAATTTTTGTTTAAAACAAGAATCATGGAAAACAAGAATTTTATAGTAGAGACTCATTCTGATTATATGATTGACAGGTTTCGTTTGCGCACGCGCAGATCTTTTGATGAGGGCAAAATTTTGTCAGACCAATTCCAAGTAGTTTATTTTGAGAAAAAAAAACTTGGCAACGAATTACACATCATCGAAATAAATCCAGATGGCACATACTCAGAAAATCAGCCTAAAGGATTTCGTGACTTTTTTATCAAAGAACAGTTGAATCTTTTAGAACTGTAGTTATGTGCATCGTCATTGATATCAATACACTTTCTGCGGTGTTCAAAGGTTCTGATGCGCAACATTCAGAATTTTCAGTGGTGCGCAAATGGATTTTGGAATCAAATGGAAAGATTGTTTTTGGTGGTACCAAGTACAAATCTGAATTATCTCATTTGGTGCAAATTCTGAAGTTGATAAATCTGTTATCGTCACTCAATAAAGTAGTCAAGGTCAACGATGAAAATGTTGATGAAGAAGTAATTCGACTTAACGGATTGGAGAATCATCCTGATTTTGATGATGCACATATTCTGGCAATATTGAACGTTAGCGAATGTAAGCTTTTGTGCTCAAAAGACAAACGGTCGTTTCAATTTATTAAAAATACCAAATTGAGAAAATCTGGGTTGAAACCTAAAATCTATTCTTCAGTTGCGAATGAAGATTTACTATGTAATGAAAACATATCTGATGTATGTCTTCCGTGCTGTCGACTTCCTAAGAAAACTTTTGCCCCGCTAATGAAACTACTTGAAAAAAAGCCATGATTCGCAAGGACATTCTGAAATTGCTTCATAGCATAACTGCTAAGTGATGGTCAAAAAAATATTCACCCAAATATTTTCTGAAACAATTCTTCCACTTTTCCAACTGTTGTCACTTTGATGGGCCTCACCCCGGCCCTCTCTGAGGGAGAGGGAGAAAGCGGAAGATTTTTGTTGTAAGAAGAAACAAATATTTCCTCAAATCCAAGTTTAGCCGCTTCCTGTATGCGCTGGTCCACGCGGCTTACAGGGCGTATCTCACCACTCAAACCCACCTCGCCAGCGAAGCACACCATCTTTGGAAGCGCGATGTCCTCATTGCTTGAAAGAATGGCTGAGATTACGGCAAGGTCCAGTGCGGGATCCTCCAGCCGCATTCCTCCTGCGAGGTTCAGGAACACATCTTTCATTCCCAATCGGAAACCACATCTTTTTTCCAATACTGCAAGAAGCATATTTAATCTACGAATGTCAAAGCCTGTAGTGTTGCGCTGTGGCGTGCCATAAACTGCTGTACTTACCAGTGCTTGTATCTCCACTAGCATTGGCCTAATGCCTTCTATTGTTGCAGATATTGCAGAGCCACTTAGCTGTTCGCCATGTGTATGAATCAAGATTTCGGACGGGTTCGCCACTTCGCGCAAACCACCACCTTGCATTTCATAAATACCCAATTCGTTGGTGCTACCAAAACGATTTTTGTGTGTGCGCAACAAGCGATATATGTGATGACGGTCGCCTTCAAATTGCAACACGGTGTCCACCATGTGCTCTAAAACCTTTGGCCCTGCCAGTGTTCCCTCTTTGGTGATGTGTCCAATAAGAAATATGATAGTGTGATTTTCCTTGGCGTATTTCATCAATCGCGAAGTGCATTCGCGTACTTGCGAGATACTGCCCGGTGTACTTTCAATAGTTTGTGTGGTAAGTGTTTGAATCGAATCTATGATGAGCATTTCGGGCTGCACTTCTTGTAAGTGCATCAAAATATTTTCGAGTGAAGTTTCCATCAGTACCAGACAACGAGGGTTGTCAAGGCCAATTCGTTCAACACGCATTTTTATTTGCTCCTCACTTTCCTCGCCACTCACATACAGCACACTCATGTTTAGTTGGCGCAATGCGACTTGCAACATCAGGGTGCTTTTGCCAATACCCGGTTCGCCTCCAAACAAAATCAAACTGCCAGGCACAAGTCCGCCACCCAGCACTCTGTTTAGTTCGTTATCCAAAACAGGAATGCGTTTCAAGACAGAGGCTTCGAGGCTATTTGCGGGTTGTGGTTTGTTTACTTTTTGAATTGATTTTATGGCCAATCCATTTGATTCTACTTTTTGAATTACTTCTTCAACAAATGTGTTCCACTCATTGCAACTGGGGCATTTGCCCACCCATTTCACTGATTGTGTTCCGCAGTTCTGACAGAAATATGCAGTTCTGATTTTGCTCATATTGATGAAGCGAAGCTAAGAGAGGGTGAAATTTATCTGTGGCATTTTGCTCAGAGCGTTGATAAAATTTCGTGACAGTCCTTTCAAATGATGAGTGATGCTACACTTTAGCGAACTGATTTTTCAGATGGAAAAAACGAGAACCATATTTCCCTGCATCGGCCTTATGAGCGGCACATCGCTGGATGGGCTTGACATAGCTGTATGCAATATTGGCGTTTATGCAGACCACTATTCTTATGAAATAATGGATGCTACGACAGTTGCATACAGCGATGACTGGAAACAAAAACTTACATCAGCACATCTGTTAAGTGGTCTTGAACTTTCGCTGTTGCATGTAGAATTGGGAAAACTGCATGGCCAATGGGTGAATGATTTTTGTGTGATGAACAATCATTCAGTGCAGTTCATCGCATCACATGGTCACACTGTTTTTCATCAGCCTGAAAAGGCAATGACACTTCAGATTGGAAGCGCCCCGCACATTGCTGCCGCGTGCAAAACACCTGTGGTGGCTGACTTCCGCACAACGGATGTGGCGCTTGGTGGGCAAGGTGCACCGCTGGTTCCTATTGGTGACAAGCTGCTTTTTGCACAATACAACTATTGCCTAAATCTTGGGGGCATTGCCAATATCTCTTATGATGATGCAGCGGGTAAGCGCATAGCCTTCGATATCTGCGTGTGCAATATGGCGTTGAATCATTTTGCAGAAAAGCTTGGGCAGCCTTATGATAAGGCAGGCCAGCTGGCACAAAGCGGAAAGATTCATTATGATTTGCTTGCAGGTTTGAATGCCATTTCATTCTTCCACCAATCTCCACCAAAGTCATTAGGCAAAGAATTTTTTGAGAGGGAATTATTACCCACGATTGAAAAATTTCATGCAAGCAACGAAGACATTCTTGCAACGCTTGTGGAGCATATCGCTATTCAAATATCGAATGTGATAGAGAATGACGAAAAGAAAAAACTATTCATCAC
>JAYSWI010000372.1:0-15942 GCA_043718125.1 Flavobacteriales bacterium | reverse complement strand
TCACCAGTGATTAGGTTGTCCATAGCGATGACATGAAAACCCTCTTTGATAAATCTATCACACAAATGTGAACCTAGAAATCCGGCTGCACCGGTGATAAGAATGCGCTGCATAGTTTGACGTTAGAAATGGAGGGCGAAAATAAGTACCACGAAATGAACGAAGTTCTGAACTCAATTCAAAATGTAGTTCTATATGAAGCGAAATGGTGTTTTCGTTTTACCTTTTTTGCGCACTCAATAGTAGGTGTTGTATTGGGTCACAACCTTCTTACGGCCGCTTTAAACTGACTACCTCTATCCTCGTAACTTTCAAACAAATCGAAGCTGGCACAAGCAGGTGAAAGTAAAACGGTGTCGCCATCGCGGCTCAGTTCATAGCTGGTTCTAACGGCTTGTTCAGCGGTGGTAACATCCACAATGGTGTCCACAATAGATGCGAATGCTTTGCGAATTTTTTTGCTGTCTTTGGTGAGACATACAATGGCTTTCACACGGGTTTGAACCAACTCCAATAGCTCATTGTAGTCGTTGCCTTTGTCGGTTCCTCCGGCTATCCATACGGTGGGCACACTCATGTTCTCCAAAGCGTACCACGTGCTGTTCACGTTGGTGGCTTTGCTGTCGTTGATAAAAGTGACTCCGTTTACTTTGGATACAAATTCTAAGCGGTGTTCTGCATTTTCAAATACCTCCATGCTTTCGCGCACGGCCTCTTTGCGCAAGTCATAGAGGGATGCCGCTATGCCACCGGCCATGTTGTTCTGCAAGTTGTGTTTGCCTTTTAGGGCTAATTCTGTAATCTTCATTGTGAATTGATTTTGGTTGATATGGATTTTAAATTCTTCGCCATCTGTGGTTGCACCCTCACTGTAGCCTTTAGGCAGGCTATTTTTCAGTGTGAATGGAATACATCGCATAGCGAATTTTCGTTTATTCATTTCGATAAGTGTGAGTGCATCATCAGCATTGAAGATGAAGGCATCATCACAAGTCATGTTTTGCAGTATGCGCATTTTGCTGTCCAAATAGTTCTGCAATTGATAGTCGTAACGGTCCAAATGGTCGGGTGTGATATTGGTGAGGATGGCTATGTCCGCTTTAAAAGCATACATGTCGTCCAATTGAAAACTGCTTATTTCAAGCACATAGAAATCATGTTTTTCTGTGGCCACTTGTCGTGCAAAACTTTTCCCCACATTGCCTCCAAACGCCACGTTGAGGCCAGCATTTTTGAATATATGATGGGTAAGTAGAGTAGTGGTGGTTTTGCCGTTGGTGCCGGTGATGCAAATCAATTTTGCATGAGTGTACCTCGCTGCAAATTCCAATTCTCCAATCACAGAAATTCCTTTTTCTTTGAGTTTCAAAATGATAGAAACTGTTTGGGGAATGCCTGGTGATTTCACCACTTCATCTGCATTGAGAATCAGTTCCTCTGTATGCGTTTCTTCTTCGAAAGCAATATTCAACTGCAATAATTCTGCTTTGTACTTCTCCTTAATTTTGTTTTTGTCAGAAAGAAAAACATCAAAACCCTGCAATTGGGCGAGCACTGCTGTGCCTGTACCGCTTTCACCACCACCGAGTATGACTAGTCGTTTTTTCAATTGTTGTTTTTTTACCTCACCCTTTGTCCCTCTCCAAGGGGCGAGGGCGTGTGCTGTTGTATTGTGAAATTTTGGTTGTAGATTCTTTAATAAACGCTTCGTTTTTTTATCTTGTCTTTAATGTGATGATGGTGATGATGGCCAGCATAAT
The DNA here is from genome assembly GCA_043718125.1 of Flavobacteriales bacterium. Classification (GTDB taxonomy): domain Bacteria; phylum Bacteroidota; class Bacteroidia; order Flavobacteriales_D; family Sanyastnellaceae; genus JANNVZ01. Next base: position 14,182 of record JAYSWI010000372.1, on the reverse strand, counting down.
TCCAACTATCCAGAATCGGTTTACTATTTTGCTTTCATGGTATCCTTTCTTCTGAAAATGATGGTGAAGTGGCGACATCAAGAAAATTCTGCGGCCTTCTCCAAATCGTTTCTTGGTGTATTTGAAATATCCAACTTGCAGCATCACGCTTAAATTCTCGATGAGAAAAACACCACATAAAACGGGGATGAGCAATTCTTTTCTAATGGCTATAGCGAAGGTGGCGATGATGCCGCCAAGTGCCAGGCTGCCTGTGTCGCCCATGAATACTTGCGCTGGAAACGTGTTGTACCAAAGAAATCCGATACACGCACCCACAAATGCTGCAATGAAAACTACGAGTTCGCCAGCATTGGGGATATACATTATGTTGAGGTAATCAGCAAAGATGTAATTGCCACTGAGGTATGCAAGAAGCGCGAGGGTTACACCAATTATTGCACTTGTGCCGGCAGCCAATCCATCAATACCATCGGTGATGTTGGCTCCATTACTTACTGCCGTAACTATGATGACTACCACAATACAAAACAGAAGGAATAAGCCTGTTTTCGTTTGCCAACTATCGGGCAAAAGCCAGGCATAGTTGAACTCATTTCCTTTTACAAAAGGGATGGTTGTTTTCAGCGATTTTTCTTCCTTCCAATATTCAGGATTGTTGGCTTGGTTGGCGGTGTTAAACTGCATCTGTGGCGCATCAGCAACTTTCGTTTTTATATACACATTGTCATTGAAATAGAGCATACTTGCCACTATAATTCCTACTCCAATTTGACCAATAATTTTCGATGTTCCGGCAAGTCCTTTTTTATCTTTTTTGAAAACTTTGATGTAGTCGTCCATGAAGCCAACTATGCCCAGCCATACGGTAACTATTATCATGGTAATGACATAAATATTAGTGAGTCTTGCAAAGAGTAACGTGGGTATAAGAATGGCTGCTATGATGATTAGTCCTCCCATTGTTGGAGTGCCTTCTTTTTCCTTTTGGCCTGCAAGTCCTAGGTCACGCACAGTTTCGCCCACTTGTTTTTTGCGCAACCAATTGATCAGTTTCTTGCCGAAAACCATGCTGATGGTGAGCGAAAGAATAACGCTACATGCCGCGCGAAATGAGATGAATTGGAACAAGCCGGCTCCCGGAAAATCCCACTTTTGGTCAAGATATGTGAAGAGATAATAGAACATTATTTCTCTAGTGTTATTAGGGTTTCTTTGGTTATAATGAAGTCATCGAAAGGATATTTCACGCCCAATATTTCTTGATATTTTTCGTGTCCCTTGCCGGCAATCAACACAATATCGCCCGGCTGAGCGAGGGTGCATGCAAGCTTGATGGCTTCTCTTCTATCAGTGATTGAAATTGTTTTTTTGATTTGCGTTTGTTCCAAACCCACTTTCATTTCAGTGATGATTGTGTCAGCATTTTCAGTACGGGGATTGTCGCTAGTAAGTATTACGCGCTCGCTCAAGTCGGCTGCAATGCGCGCCATTTGTGGGCGTTTCGTTTTGTCTCTATCTCCTCCACAGCCCACCAGGGTTATTACTTGCTCCGTTCCATTGCGTATGTCTTTTATTGTTTTCAAAACATTTTCGAGCGCATCAGGAGTATGCGCATAATCGACTACTGCCGTAATTCCGGACGTGGTTCTGATGTATTGAAATCTTCCGTCAGGTGCATCCAGCGCACTTAGTGCTATAAGTACTTCTGTTTTGTCCAAACCCAATTCTATTGCTGTGGCATATACCGCAAGCAAATTGTAGGCATTAAAACTTCCGATGAGTTTCGTAAAAATGTCCTGATTGTCTAGGTTTAAATGCAAGCCTCTGAAACTGTTTTCCAAAACTTTTGCTTTGAAATCAGCCATGGTTTGTAGTGCATAAGTTCGCTTGCGGGCCTTGCAATTTTGGAGCATCACTTCGCCATGCCTGTCATCGCGATTGATGAGTGCAAAGGCTGTTGAGGGCAGCAAGTCGAATAGAATTTTCTTCGCAGCGATGTACGCATTGAATGTTTTGTGGTAGTCTAAATGGTCGTGTGTGATGTTGGTGAAAATGGCTCCTGAAATTTTCAAACCTGCCATTCTGTTTTGATGCAGTGCATGAGAAGATGCTTCCATAAAACAGTATTCGCATTGTGCATTCACCATTTCGCGCAGCAACCTATTTAGCACTATGGCATCGGGCGTGGTGTGGGTTGCGGAAATTTCTAAATCATTTATTCTATTTACAACCGTGGAAAGCAAACCTGCTTTGCGTCCCAATTTCATTACTAATCGAAAAAGAAGGGTGGCGGTAGTTGTCTTGCCGTTGGTGCCTGTTATAGCTATAATTTTTATATGCTCACTTGGATTGTCATAAAAATTATCGGCAATAAAACCAAGTGCCTCCGAACTATTTTGAACTTGAACATAAGTAACATTTTCATGTTTTAGCTCCGGCATTTTTTCACAAACAACTGCAACAGCTCCTAGTTCAATCGCTTTTGAGATAAATGAATGTCCATTCACCGACACACCATCAACAGCAACAAAAAGTGAGAATGGTTTCACAGTGCGTGAATCCATTGTGAGGTATTCAACGGCCACATTTGTGGAGCCAATCACATTCACTATTCGCGATCGAAACAATATGTCCTTTAGCAGTTTCATATCAGTTCGATGGTGATGTATGGATTTGATTTTATGATGGAACCGGCATTTACGCTTTGTGTTTTTACACGACCGTAACCAAACACTTGCACTTTCATTCCTTTATTTTCTAAAAGATACAATGCGTCCTGAAGGCCCATGCCTACTACGTTTGGCACAAGTCCTTCTTTTGGATTGCGCATAGTCACCAGCACCGAATCTTTTTTTGAAGTGGTATAAGCCCATTCGCCTTCTCCCGTTATTTGGGATGGGATACCCAGTCCTTTGAACACTGTTTGCAAATCTTTCCAACTGCCGTTTTTGGAAACTGGACTTCGTGCTTGTGTCATTACTAATGAATCTGTTTCTACTTCAGATTCATGAAATTCCATTTGTGTGCTGTATATTTTATCGGCCAATTCTTTGAACACCGGAGCGGCCACTGCGCTGCCGTAATAAATGCCGCTGCGCGGGTCGTGTATCATCACTATACACGAGTATTTCGGGTCATTGGCAGGGAAGTATCCGACAAATGATGCGCGGTACCTGTTGTCTTGGTATTTGCCATCGGCATGTATTTTACAAGTGCCGGTTTTGCCTGCTACTTGGTAGGGCGAATTTTTGAACACCCAGTCAGCGGTGCCTCCTTCTTCCATTACTCCTTCCATCATTTTTTTTGCTTTTTTGATGGTGGTGCTTTTGCAAAAATTTTTGTGCAGCACTATAGGGTCACGGTTTTCTAGGGTCCTTCCATTTTTCTGAATTTCTTGCACAAATTGAGGACGAACCATGTCACCATCATTGGCTATAGCGTTGTAAAATGCGAGTGTTTGCAGAGGCGTACAGCTGGTTTCGTATCCTATTGAAAGCTGTGTGAGACTCACGCCACTCCATCCTTTTTCCTTTGTTGTTTTATATAATGTTGGGGCATTTTCACCATAGAGGTCGATGCCCAATTTTTCATTTATTCCAAAAGAATTTAACTTGTCTAAAAACTGTTGTGGATTTTTTCCATAAGCTTTTTTTATCAGCAGTGCGGTTCCAATATTCGATGATTTTTCGAACACTTGTTCGGCAGACAATGTTCCATTTCCGCCCTTGTCAAAATTGCTATCGGTAAGTCTTCTTCCCTCCAATATGATCTCTCCATTGCCCGTGGTCACACTGTCTTCCATGTCGATAAGGCCATCGTCCAGAGCCGCCATTATGGATGCAAGTTTCATTGTGCTGCCTGGCTCTACGCTATGCGAAATGGCCATGTTCAAATTTTCTCCATACACGCCTGCATCGTTTTTGGAAATGTTTGCAATAGCACGCACATAGCCGGTTTCTACTTCCATCAATATAGCGCAGCCCCATGTTGCGTTGTGTTTTGAAAGCTCTCGAATGAGGGCATTGTGCGCCACATCTTGTAAATGAATATCAATGGTGGTCACAATGTCGATGCCCGACTCAGGTTCTTCTATATAGTCCTCTGTTAGTGGTTTCCAATATCCACCTGGAATTTTTTCTTGTAGTTGTTTTCCTTTTTTTCCGGCCAGTAATTCTTGATAAGCAAGCTCAAGTCCCACTTCGTTTTCGGCTCTGCCATATCCCACCGTTCGTGTCGCCAATTCTTTGAAGGAATGGTCTCGCTTTTGTTTTTCTACATAAACAAAACCGCTTTTAAATTGACCTCTTTTAGCAAATGGAAATTGTTTTATTGCTTGAAGTTGATTGGCATTTACATGATCGTGAATGAGGGCATATCTATTTTCACTTTTGTGCGCATCTTTGAAAATAGCACGATATTCAGAAGCGGACTTATCATTAAATAGACGAGCTAAACAAAGGGTGAGCGAATCAATTTTTGATTTGTATTCTGCCCTATCATAAGTGGCTTTCGAATCCCAACGAATTTCATACTCGGGAACACTGCTTGCAAGCACACTGCCGTCACTGCTGATGATGCGGCCGCGCACTGGTTCTATTTCTTTTACCTTGTAAGTAAAGTTTGAGGCTAGCTTTTGTGCCTCTTCGCTAGGGAAAATTTGCAACAAAAAAACTTTGACAATAATGGCAAATGCCAAAATGCAAATGCCTGCAAAAACCATGTATGCTCTTGTATATACTTGATTGGTTTGGTTGCTTTTTACTGCAGTCTCAACGGCATCCCCTTCGATGTGAGGCGAAGGGGGCTGCACGTTGACAGGTTGGTTGATATGGATGTTATGTATGTCTTTTTGCTCTGGCATACAGTTCAATTGTTCTCGTCAAAAAATCCTTTTTCTACATCTATTATTTGTGGCGGAGTGCGCAGTTCTTTCAACCCCATCGCTTCTATATCATGTGCCACTTGGCTTTGCTGCTTGCTGGTTTCCAACTCGCTCAATGTGGTATTGTACTGTGATCGCAATTCATTTAGTCTGGCTTGCAGCCTGTATTTCTCACGTTGTGTATTTTCGAAATTATAAACCAACCCAATATTTAATATAAAAAGCAACACCAAAAAACCAATAAATGGAATGTGTTGAACCAAGCCTTCCTTCACCAAATATTCGCCATTGAGAACACGCTGCATATAGCGACTGGCACTGTGCTTCTTCTTGCCAGTTGCAGCCTGTGGCTTCTCTTGTGGTATGTCGGTTCTTAACGAGTTCATTTATTCTAATCGGGCGATAAGCTGTATGCAATCATTTGGCAGTCGTTCAAAGAAAGGATTGCATCAATGTCTATTGTCTCATGTCTAACATCTAACATCTCAAGTCTATTCCTTCGTCCTTTCCGCACCTCTCAATTTCGCGCTTCTTGCTCTGTTATTTCTATTTGTTTCTTCTTCATTGGGCACAATTGGTTTGGTGTGCAATGGCCTCAGTGGCCTTATTAGATTTCCAAAAAAATCCTTTTGTGGTGCTCCTTCAAAATTCCCTGTCTTCATGAAGTCTTTCACCAGTCGGTCTTCAAGCGAATGATAGCTGATAACACTAAGCCTTCCTTCTGGCTCTAACATTTCGATACTTTGAATTAGAAATTCTTTAAGGGCATCTAATTCGCCATTCACTTCGATGCGCAATGCTTGAAAAACTTGTGCTAAGAGTTTGTGCTCTTTGCCTCGTTGTAAATGCCTTTGCAAAGCAGACTTTAATTCTTCGCTTGTTTCTATTGGCCTTGCATTGGCAATACTTCTAACTATTGATTTTGCATTGTCCACCTCGCCATACATTCTGAGAAGGCTCATGAGTTTTGGGTCTTCATAATCATTCACAATTTGTGCTGCCGTCAGCGTTCGTTTCATGTCCATGCGCATGTCCAACTTCGCATCGAAGCGAATACTGAAGCCGCGCGTGGTACTGTCGAACTGGTGACTGCTCACCCCAAGGTCGGCAAGTATTCCATCTACCTTTTCAATACCCATCAGCCGAAGCCAATTTTTTATGTATCGAAAATTCTGTTCGATCAATGTGAATCGGTTGTCAGCAATTGCATTTTGTTTTGCTTCTGGGTCTTGATCAAATGCTATCAATTTTCCTTTGTCCAGTCGTTTCAAAATTTCTTTGGAATGTCCTCCGCCACCGAAAGTGACATCCACATAAACCCCGTTGGGTTTAATGTTCAGAGCATCTACACTTTCCTTCAGCAACACAGGATCGTGATACATTAGAAATTGTTTTTGCTTGTTTTCATTTATTTATGTCAATTCTATTTTTCTTTTTTGCAATAAGAAAAATGGTGTTTATTAATTCAACTTAAAACCATTGCCGCCCAAACCTTCTATGTCCTTTCCAATTTTTTTAGCAAGCACTTTGAAGTCTATTCCGTCATCATCATTTAGCACATATTTGATGTAGTTGGCTTTGCTCCATATTTTCATTTTGTCCAACACACCTGTCAATACAATTTCGTTGTTCTTTGATAAATCGATATCTGCAAAACCGAGCAATACGGTCGGCATATTCAAACGTCCAGTTTCATCTAATTCGCACATCGTGGCACCTTTCATAAACTTTTGAAGAAAAAGTTGATGCTCTTCATCATACCTACTCAAGCGATTCATTTCTGTCATCACTTTTTCCCAAGCTGTTTTGGTATAAATAACCAAACATTTCGAAAAAATATCGCGATTGATGACTAAGCCGTGTGAAATTTCTGACTCCAATTGTTTGCGCAACTTGGCAGGAAACATCATCCGGCCCTTGGGGTCCAGTTTGCAATGATGTTCGCCTAAAAGATTGAGCATTGTGGTTTTTTTTCTAAAGCGAGGCGAAAGTAAAATAGACTTACCACAATTTTCCATTTTGTGGCACTTTATACCACTTTTGTTGAAAAGTTGCAATTTTCAATTTCATCTAAAAAGTGCAAGAACCTAATGATGACGGCTGTTTTGGAGCGAATTTAGTTTTTGGTAAAAAGTGGTGCGAAATGGGGGGAGAAGGATTAGTTCGATCAATTCTTTCGATAATTGCACAAAAAATGACCTAATAGTTCACGGTCATTTTGTACAATAAATCAAGTTTTCATATCCTATCTGTTCATAGTATATATGTGCAGTTAATGTGCAATGTTTCCATCTGCCACAATTAGAATAAGTGAAGACTGCATAGTTTGAATAAGAAAATTTAATCTACACCAACAAACATGCAGGGGCATAAAATTGGCCATCACATGTTGTAACTTTTTGCACCTCGAAAACGATGATGGAAAGTTCGCGCTGGTGTATTCGTAATGTCCAATGTACATTCGCGCCCCTTTAAGATTAAGCACTTTTTACGAATATTATTTCGACACATTTTAATTAGATGAAAAAAATACTTTCTGCGGCTTTGATTTTTTCCAGCCTTCTTATGTTCTCTCAAACAACCACTATTTGGTCTGAAAATTTTGATGATACCACAGCACTTCCAATAGATTGGACGCAAGAAACTTATGCCACTGATGGCGGTTGGTTGGTGGACACTACTTCTATAGCAAGCAGTGCTTATTTCGCCATCCCAGTTTCGAATGGCTATGTTTTATACACCAATGATGACAATTGTAGTTGTGACAAAAGCAACGATTTCGTGGCTCTTGTTCCTTTTGATTTGGTTGGAGTTGACAATCCTTTTTTGGTGTTTGACTTGTTTTATTTGGCCGCTACATTTAGTGGTATTTCTGAAACTTTGGAGTTGCGGACTTCTATCAATGGGTTGGATTGGGTGGTAAATACCACTTTTGAAAGTTCCGATGCGTGGCAGACAATATCCATTGACCTCAATGATTTTGCAGGAGGCGAGGTTCAAGTAGCATTTTTTTATAGCGATGGTGGCGGCTGGTTATTGGGTGCAGCGATTGATAATTTTTTGCTCCTAAATGTTGATTCAGCGGATTGTGACGCATCATTAAGTGGTGCTACTGTGGGTGTCAATGTGCCTGCTGTTCCTGCTGTTTACGGTGGTTATTCAAAATATATTTCGGGAGGATCGGTATTGCCCATGGTTACAATCAGCAATGAACTTTTTGCTCCCATTACATCATTTAGCATCAGCTACACTTATGATGGAAATACTATTGTAGAGAATATTGCGAATACCTTTATAGGCTTAAATCAATCCTTACCATTTACGTTTTCTACTGCTGCCATTATTGTTGCGGGCGACAATGAATTCACTTTCAATTTGACCAATGTGAATTTGAACAATGATGACAACATTTCCAACAACACTGATATAACCGCTGTGATGGGTGTGGTGCCTGATGCGAATAAAATAATTGTGGCAGAGGTGGGTACTGGCACTTGGTGTGGCTGGTGTCCTCGCGGTTCTGTTTTTACGGATTATCTTACTGCAAAATATCCTGACAATTTTATTGGGATTGAAATACACAATGCGGACCCCATGGTGGTTGCGGAATATGATGCTGCGATAGGAACAAACATTTCAGGTTATCCTTCGGGTTTGATAGACAGGGCCTATTTCGATGAGACAAACGAAATGAGTCCTGAGACATTTGAAAAAGCCATGATGGAAAGAATGACGGAGGATTCGGATGTCGAAATTTCAGTTGCCGCTGATAATTATGCAATAGGTGGAGTAACAGTAATTGCCAACGTGCATTTTGGTTCAAGTCTGAGTGGCACCTATAAAGCAGCAGTCATTCTTGTAGAAGATGAAGTGGTTGGGTTAGGAAATGGTTGGGCGCAAAACAACTATTATAGTGGTGGAACTTTTGGCCCAATGGGTGGATTTGAAACATTGGGCGCGGTCATTCCCGCAAATAGTATTTCGTACAATCACGTTGCGCGGGCCATCATAGGTGGATGGGCGGGGGCTGATAGTGCATCGGTGGCCAATCCTGCCGCTGGCTCCGATTTTTCTTGGGCCTTCAATGCTTCAATAGATGCCGATTGGGATTTGAATAAGATGCGTGCAATTGTGATACTTGTTAGTTCACTGAATGGCGAAATAGTGAATGCAGGTGTTTCTGAAATCCTAGCCACTTCGACCGAAGAAATTTGGGTTACTGAAGAAAAGCAATTCAGGGTTTTTCCAAATCCGTCATGTGATGCTGCTTTCATTCAATTAAAGACTAAAAACAAAACGGATGTGCTGATAAGGATAATAGATGGCGCAGGAAAACTCATTTCTGAGGAGACCTATTTTTCAATTAGCAATGAAAGTCTGGTAACTATAAACACTACAAATTTGGACAATGGTATTTATTCTGTTTGTGTTCAGTCCAACAATGGAATTGACACTCAAACTTTGGTGGTAAACAAATAAATTAGTGCTAAAAGATGTGCTATTCAAGGTGGATTGAACCCCTTTTAAACCTTTGTTAGCTTGATCATATTTGTCATCCCCTGTTCTGATATTGGCATTGAAGCTAGATTGATAATAAAGTCGCCCTCTTTCAGATAGTCGTTTTTCTTGAGGAAATATCTTATGTCTGAAATGGTCTGATCGGTGCTTACCATTTTATCGTAGAAAAACACCTTCACTCCCCACACCAAATTCATTTGTGTTATTATTTTTTTGTTGCTTGTAAAAACAAAAATGTGTGCGTTGGGTCTCCATGCCGCAATGCGATAACCAGTGTATCCGCTAAACGACATGGTTACTAAAGCAGTTGCATTAACGCGAGCTGCAACACGACAAGCACTGTAGCACACACTGTCTGTCATAAAGCGCGACTCATCCACTTCAGTGGGCAATTCTTCATGGTAATAAAGACCTTCATATTTTTCAGCTTCTCCAATGATACTGTTCATCATTCTAATGGCTTCCACTGGATATTTGCCCACACTTGTTTCGCCACTCAGCATCACAGCATCTGCTCCGTCTAACACCGCATTGGCCACATCCGTTACCTCTGCACGGGTGGGAGTGAAATTGGTGATCATACTCTCCATCATTTGCGTTGCTACAATAACGGGACACGCTTCCTGAACACATTTTTTCACGATCATCTTCTGTATCATTGGCACATTCTGAAGCGGAATTTCTACCCCCAAATCACCTCGCGCTACCATTACAGCATCCGTCACTTTGATTATCTCATCAATTTGTTCTACTGCTTCTGGCTTTTCAATTTTCGCTACCACTTTGGCATGTTTGTCTTTTGCTTTTATGATGTTTTTTAACATCACCACGTCATTAGCATTGCGCACAAACGACAGCCCAATCCAATCCACATTTTCATTCAAAGCAAAATCCAGATCTGCCAAATCTTTTTCGCTCAACGATGGAAGTGAAACCTTGGTGTTAGGCAGATTTAAACCCTTTTTGTTAGAAAGTGGGCCACCTTGCAAAACTTCACACTCAACGGAGTCAATCCTATTACTACTAATCACCCGCATTCTCAATTTACCATCATCAAGTAGTACTAACTCATCTGCCGATACGTCCTTTGCAAATTCTTTGTAATTGGTATATATGACCTTAGTAGTCCCAATTTGTTTGGTGGTGCTGATTGTAATTTTTTGGCCCGAAATGAGTTCAACACTGCCGTTTTCCATTTCACCTACACGCAATTTTGGCCCTTGCAAGTCAGCTAGTAATGAGGTGTTCGTCCCTAGTTCTAAATCAATTGCACGCACTGCATCTACCACCGTTTTATGATCTTCATAAGTGCCGTGCGAAAAATTAAGCCGCACCACATCAAGCCCTTGTAAAATCATATCACGCAGCACATTTTTACTCATGCTTGCAGGTCCAATTGTTGCAACAATTTTGGTTTTTTTCATGTCAGGTTTCATCACTTTTCTTCTGATATCAATAAATGTTTGTGTTTTAATTTTTCCATTGTCAATGGAAATGAAGCAATAAGAAATGGTGTTTTTTTCAACCGGCTGAAAAAATTGTCATCCAATTCCTGAGGCGCATTTTCTACTTTAAGTAAAAAGTCAAATTGTGGCAATTCGGCCATCAACATGCCATATTCTGTTTTATTATCTATTAAAACGAAAATGGTTTTTTCATAGGGTAAAACATATTTGAACTGGGCATAATTAAGCGTGCTACATCCGCGTGTAACTTCAAGGTCATTTTGTCTAGCAAGATGCCAACCCATAGTTCTGTTGAGCGACCATGCCAAGCGATAATCCTTTTCGTGACTGCTTAATCCAATAAGTTCGAAGTCATATTCTATTTCTATTTCAAGATGATGGATAGGCACCGGATATATTTTTTTGAGAAGTGAACCAATGCAATTACAGCAAATTAGTCCGTGCGAAAATGCTTGCCACTACCAGTTGATTTTATCATTTTTATTTTGAGTTATCCGCACTTGAATGTTGTCTATAAAGATTGTTGCCACTTTTTTTTTTCGAGCCATTTTTAAAGAAAAGAACGCAGCCTTTTTGTCAAAAAGTGACAATTGTTTGATCAATAACTTTTCGATTATCAATGTGAGATTATTTATTGATGTAGGGAAATAAATGAGCACAATAGTCTAAGTTTACGTCCATCCAATAATTTTGAATCTAATGGGCAACTATTACTCCTGAACTCCCATCAAACAAACTGAAGTGCTTAATGACAGATCACGAACTTGCAACAGGAATATTGAATGGCAATAGAGATGCGCAACAAGAGTTGTGGCGACTTTATAGCCGTAAGATGATGTCCGTTGCAATACGTTATTGTGATAGTCGCGAAGCAGCGGAGGATGTTTTGCAAGATGCATTCATCAAAGTTTATCAGCGTATTGCACAATGGCAGGGCAGCGGTCCATTAGGAGGATGGATAAGAACAGTGGTGGTCAACACCGCACTTACACATATCCGAAGCGAGCACAAATGGAGAAATAGCATAGACATAAATGCCGCTCAAGATTTAGATGCTGAAGAGGTAGATGCCATAAGCCAAATGAATGCTGAGGCATTGTTGGAACTGATAGACAAAATGCCAAGAGGATATAAAACCGTATTTAATCTTTTTGCAATAGATGGATACGGACACAAGGAAATAGGAGAGAAAATGGGGATAAGTGAAAGCACTAGCAAAACCCAATTCCTGAAAGCAAAAAATTGGTTGAAAAAACATTTAGTCATAAACGTACAAGAAGAAAAAAGTGAAGAATTCGGATAATCAAATCAAAGAGATTTTGTCGCAAAAACTTGCAGAGCATGAAAGTTTCGTGCGACCAGAATTGTGGAATGCAATTCAATCTCAGCTCGCAATACAAAGCGTAAATGCCGGAATAGCAAGTACTGTGGCCAAAGTTGGAATAAGCAAACTATGGTGGGCAGCCGCTATTGCAATTGCAACTGCAACGATTGTGGCAATGACATTACAGAATGCCGATAGCAACGCGACTACAAAAGGCCAAAAGCAAGAGCCAGTTGAATCGAAGATTTCAGTTACATCAATTGCCCCAAGTGAGGCCGCGACTGCGTTGAATCAAAATAAAGCAGAACAAATGAATGATCAAATGAACGAGCATTCAAAAACACAACATATAACTCCTTTTAATACTACGATGCCGGATGACGATTTTGATATTCAAGAAGTATTGCCAACAGGTCACAGAACAGTGTCAGAAACAATAACGGAGATAGAAACAATGGAGACCGAAATTGCAGATGTTTCATCTAAAGCAACGAGTTTAATTGAGAATAAAATTACGGAAATTGTTGACGACAACAATGGAGCAAAATTTAGTGTGGTTACAGTTTCAGCCAAAGATCTGCGTTACTTTTTTATCCCGGAAAATGACAATGCAAATAAATATCTATGGAATTTTGGTGATGGAACTAGCTCTTCGGAAATGAGTCCGTCACATACTTTTGACCAAGCAGCCGAATACAACATTTCGCTATCTGTTTATGACAATAACGATTTAGTGAAAACACAGCTTTTTATTTTGCAGGCCAATCGACCAATTGAATTAAACATTCCAAATATTTTCACACCAAATGGTGATGGTAAAAATGATGCATTTGAAATTATAACAACAGATCAAACTGCAACGATCACCAAAATCATTATTCTAAATGTGGAAGGAAAGGTGTTCGAAAGTGATGGCAATGTCATGTGGGATGGTAATATGCAAAATGGGCAACTTGCCCCATCTGGTACCTACACATTTCTGGTTAGGGCGTCCAGCGCAATGCAATCAACGTTTGAAAAAGCAGGAGTTGTAACTCTATTGCGATAAAAAGCAATTCTGAATTCATTCAAGACAAGATTCATGCTGTCAATAGATTGCTTTTAATTTCGGTAACTTGACCTTTCGGCAAATTCCTCAAGACCGTTTACTTATTTATTGTAAAAATATAAATTGTTGTATCAGGCACTTTTGCCTGATACCAAATTAATTAATAAACAAATTCAGAAAACATCAGCCCATGAAACAAATTATTACTCTTTGCTTTCTTCTTATCACTTGCATTGCATCTTCTCAAAAAATTACAAAACTTGTGTGGCTCGACAATGAAGAAGTGAAAAATTTAACAGAGCGCAAACTGGTTATTTGCTCTAATTCAACTTCAGATGCTCAAATCGCAAGATTGGAGGCAGCGTTGGGCAAAGCAAAGGATGATAAAAAGAAAGCAATTCAAGACGCAATTGAGAATCAAAAAGTATTGGCTAATTTGTTTAAAGATCAGGTCAAGGAATTGATACAGGCCAATTGGACTGCGCACAATACAGAAGGTATTGAAGTGAAACTTTTGAGGAACTAGAGGCGGTAAAAAAAACACCTGAAGCCAAGAATGTTGCCGTTATTTATTTTAGATATATGGCTTTGCAGCAAGGCGCATACGTCCCCGCTTTGGCCAAAGCCGAAACGCCAGTAATTGCGATTCAGGGAGGTGAAAATATTGGTAGGGCAGGTCATATCATTGCATTTCCATTGTTATATAGTTCCGAGGGCAAACATTCAGCAAAGGATGCCAAACTTTCAATTATGTTGTTGGATAGATTGGTAAAAATGAATAGCAATGCAACAAAAAGAATAGATGTTGATGACCTCTTTGAATCCGATATTGAAGCGCATTGTGGAGACATGAATAGCATGACCACCATAATAAATAAAGATTTACTTAAAAAGGTCGAAGTATCAGAAGTTAAAACCGCTTTTGGACACAAAATAGCGGC
>JAYSWI010000371.1:0-4823 GCA_043718125.1 Flavobacteriales bacterium | reverse complement strand
CTTGTGCCAGGTTGGACCAAACCAATCAACATTGGTCGCCATGCTTTTGGCGACCAATACAAAGCGACCGACACTGTAATAAAGGGAAAGGGAAAATTGACAATGACATTCACGCCTGAAAGTGGAGAAGCAAAGACTTGGGAAGTATTCAACTTCGATGGCGATGGTGTTGCGCTCAGTATGTACAATACCGATGAGAGTATTTATGGCTTTGCTCGTTCCTGTTTCAATCAAGCCATAATGCGCAAATGGAACCTTTATTTCTCTTCGAAGAATACCATTTTGAAGGCTTATGATGGCCGCTTTAAAGATATTTTTGAGGAGGTTTATCAAAATGATTTCAAGGCAAAATTTGCAGAATTGGGCATCACTTACGAACATCGTTTGATAGATGACATGGTCGCTTTTAGTTTGAAAAGCGATGGCGGTTTTGTATGGGCTTGTAAGAATTATGATGGTGATGTTCAAAGTGATATTGTAGCGCAAGGGTTTGGTTCGCTAGGTTTGATGACATCAGCATTGATTACTCCGGACGGAAAAACAATGGAAGCTGAAGCCGCGCATGGTACTGTTACACGCCATTATCGTCAGCATCAGCAGGGGAAGAAAACATCTACCAATCCTATTGCCTCCATCTATGCGTGGTCACAAGCATTAGGACACAGGGCCAAATTGGATAACAATTCCGAGCTGACCAAATTTTCAAAGACACTCGAAACTGTTTGTGTCGATCTGGTAGAAAGTGGCAAGATGACCAAGGACCTTGCAGTATGCATTCATGGCGACAAAGTGAAGCAAGAACACTACCTCACAACGGAAGATTTTTTGGATGCAATTGATATAGAGTTGCGCTCGAGAATGACTAATTAAACTTGTAAAAAAAAAAATGCCCCAAATGATAATTTCATTGGGGCTTTTTTTAACTCGTTTTTTTACTTAAAATGAAATAGTATCAATTGCGCTGATGTGACAAACAATCGCGTTGGTATTACCTGAACACCACAAACTTTTTTGTCTCAATATTATTTTCTGAAAAAATGCGAAGACAATATGTGCCATTTTCTAATTTACTGATGTCAACAACGCTATTAAAATTATCATCTTTTTTTACTTTAGAAAAAGTTTGAATTCGCCTTCCCAGCTCATCTAATATTTCAACATTTAAAATATTTTTTGCAAATGTCCCTTTCAGATAAAGTGCATCTTGAGCTGGGTTTGGAAACAACGAAATGTCAGCATTAGAATTCATTTCATCCACACCAACATAATTGGGCAATTCGAATGTTGAGCCATCCGCCAAAGCGACCCAAATTTCATAAGCTGCACCGTTGCTATTGTTTATTGGATTTAAAAATCCACTTGCAAAAAGAGTGATGGCGTTGCCCTCTAAGTTGAGTGTTGCGAGTGGGGCGCTATATGTAGCAAGTGTTACAGTGCCTGTACCGTCCTGCATTTCGAAGCCATAATTGCTGTTAGCGGCAAGAGCAATATAGCCTTCAAAATTGCCATAACTTAAATTGTTGATCAACTCATTTTGTGGTAAGGTCAATTCGTTTACATCAATGTTTGGGCTGTCTGTGCTTCCGTTGTAAAATAGAATATCTGTATTGGATGCTATCATGGATGCTTCCTGACCTGGTTGGAAAACATTGACCGAAAAACTTGGAGCTGGGTTGTAGCCAGTGGCACTCTGAATACCTGAAACTATCATGATGTAAGTTTCATTTTCAGTCAGATTAAAATCAAATGAAGCAAACGCATCGTTTGCATTGGAGCTATTGGATGGTGCAAATTGTAAAGAGATATTTGAAGCTGCGGGCAAGTCAATGAATGGTGTAGCGGTGCGAAACTGAAAATCATTGAGTGGCAATAAATCATCGAGATAGACATCCACTAAAGCAGCTTCATCAGCACTGTTGTGAATGATTTGTGCGCGAGCATGCACAGGAGGAATAATTATTTCTTCCAGCGGGATTAAGTCGCCACCCGCTGCCAGAGCCATCCAAAGACCGATGGGTGGGCCATTGCTGTTGTTTTCTGCATTCAAAAAACCACTTGCCAAAACGGTAACCGCTGCACCTTCTAAAGCCAATGCTTGAAATGGAGCCAAGTAGCTTGCAAAAATTTCTTCACCTGTTTCGTCAGTAATATCGAAAGTGGCATCCACAGCAGGAAATGCGATGTAGTTTGAAAACGAACCATAGCCAATATTGTCTATTACAGTAAGATTTAAGAATTGATTTTCCTCGACATCAAAAATTGGTGCATCCGTTGAGCCATGCATTACAAGAGCATTTATTTCTGCCATGTTTTCGGCTTCTTCACGAGCATTTGTAAGCATGTTAAATGATAAGGCTGGTGCAGGACTATATCCCGTTTCGCTCACAATTCCATTCGCTACAAGTATGTATTTCTCATCTGCGCTGAATGTTATATTTTCAATTGAAACTATAGCATCTTCTGCACTTGTACTATTGGAAGGAGCTATCACAAAATCTATTTCGATGCCCGATGGCATGTCCAAAAATGGGGTACATGTTCTAAATGCAAAATCATTTGCAAATAAAAATCCGTTGGTATAAACATCCACCAAGGCCACTGTTTGGTCGGCAGAGTTATGTATGATTTGTAAGCGGGATTTTTCGGTTGGCAACGGAATCAAAGCACCTCCTTGCGCCACGGCCATCCATAATCCGAAATCCGGGCCATTCATGTTTTGAACAGGACTTACGAAACCACTGCTCACAATAGTGACAGCATCATATCCAAGTCCGAAACCCGATAGAGGCAAATCAAATTGTCCGATACTTATTGTTTGTGATTCATCCATGATATTCAAACTATAATCTGCTGTTGGCATAGAGATGTAATCAATGATGTCACCATAATGCAGATTGTCGATAGCGGTGAGCAAGAGCAAATCATTTTCCAACACATCAATATCCGGTGCATCAGTTGAGCCATGATAAAATAGAATGTCGGTGGCAGTTCCTTCGGTGCCTATTTCTCTGGCGTTTTCGATCAGATCCAATGTGAATGGAATTGCGGGTTCGAAACCCAAACCCGCAATCATGCCTGATGCAACCATAATGTATGACACATCTGTGGCTAGGGTAAACTCAAAAGAAATGACCACATTAGAAACGCTGGTGCTATTGAAAGGCGCGATACCAATGCTCAAAACACTTTCTGATGTTACCTCCAAATAAGCAGTAGCAGTATGAAAGGTAAAATCATCAATGAGCAACGAATCGTTGATGTAAATATCAATGACTTGTGCAGTAATGTCAGGACTGTTGTGAATAAACTGCACGCGTGCTGTTTGCGCAACTGTAGTAATGATGATGCTTTGGAAAAGAATAAAAGTAAAATATTTCATAGTGTAGGGGAATTTGTTTCTATTTCTGAAAGGCGATGTGGTACGGTTATTATCGAGCTAAATTATCGAACATTTTTTATTGCAAGGGTAATCAATTTAGACCAAAATCAATTCCATTTAGGACATCAAAAACATTACTCTAAAATAAACGTTCAAGTATTTTTTATTCAAAATTACTCATGCATCTGCAACATTCTTATCAATGAAAATAACCCTACTTCGTTTGTCCATGGTTGTGATTTCTACCTTGTCATTCTCCATTTTATTTGGACAAATTTCAGTATCAAATTACCCTAAAGAAATCAGGTGCACTGTTGATGAATTGCCTTTGTTGGAAAGAGTTTTAGCCACTTCTGAAACAGGACCAGTTACCACCCAAATCAACGAGCAAATATTTTCGGGAGGGTGCGCAGGCACTATGGTGCGCACATATACATTTTCTGACAAATTTGATAACTACGCAAGCGCAGAACAATACATTTATTTATCTGACAATAAAGCACCGTTGCTAGTTGGAATTCCCGCTGACATCACCTTGAAGTTGGGTGACAAAATTGCGCCACCTCCTTTGGTAGAATGTGTGGACAATAGCCATCGCCTTTACCTCGTCTATTACTCAGAAGCCAAAACCGAAGTTCAAATAATTCGCACCTGGACATGTACCGATGATTGCGGAAATTCTTCGCAAGCAAAACAGGTCATCACTATCGAAAAATGATGAAATCAGATCAATGATGAGATTGCTTGCATTTGAGATTTAATGAAAAAGAACAATCTGAAATGTGAACAATTTGAAGGGCATGAAAACTTGAATACGTTAGTTCAATTTAGAACCAAAGAAGTCTTTCAGAAGGAGTAAATTTATTTCTACTTCGACCGCTGCCTGTTCAGCTCGTACATGATAATGCCCGCAGCCACCGACACATTCAGCGATGATGTTTTTCCCATCATATTTATTTTCCCAAGAAAATCTGCTTTGCGTAGGATGTCGTTTGAAATTCCAAATTCTTCGCTACCCATCACTATACAATGAGGCGAAGTGAAGTCCACACTATCAATTAAAGTATCTGCCTTCTCGGTGCAAGCGGTGATGCGCAGGCCGCTCAATTGAATGGTTTCTACCGCCTTCATCAACGAGGACACTCTACAAATTGGAATGTGAAATAATGCACCAGCAGAAGTTTTCACCGCATCTTCGTTCAATTGTGCGCTGCCTTTGTCGGGGATAATGACAGCATGAAAGCCTTGGCACTCGGCACTTCTACAGATGGCGCCAAAATTTCGAACATCGGTGATAGTGTCCAACATCAGCAGTTTGTGGGTCTCTCCTTGTTCGAAAACAGCAGCTATAATGTTGTCCAAATTGGCGAATGCAATGGGCGAAACAAAAGCCACAATACCTTGGTGGTTGGCGGTGGTGAATCCATTCAACTTTTCGACTGGC
>JAYSWI010000038.1:0-2809 GCA_043718125.1 Flavobacteriales bacterium | reverse complement strand
ACCATAAAGGTGGCGATTTCGAAATAGAAGTGGACTATGCAAGTTCGCCAAGTATCGAAAATCGTACGCTCATTATTGCAGATGTGATGATTGCCACAGGAGCATCAATCGAAAAATGTTACAAAGAATTATTGCGAAAAGGAACACCCCAGCAAATTCACATCGCAAGCATTATTGCCACCGACAGCGGCATCAATCACCTAAGAAGTTTTCTGCCTGAAAACACAACAATATGGACCGGAGCCATTGACAAAGAACTTACAGCACAAGCATACATCGTCCCTGGATTGGGCGATGCGGGCGATTTATCTTATGGGAGGAAAGACTGATGTTGGCCTATTTTTTTAAAGTCATTGGTTGGTATGGAATCGTCCTCGTGAAATTTTTGTTTGCACCATTTTTTATGATATTAAATCCGGGCGGGCATGAGACCTGGACTTGGATTGAAACCATCCTTATCGTATCGACAGGCGCTGCTTTGTGGACATTTATTTTCTTCCATTTTGGCGACTATATTTTCAATTGGATAGCTGGGCATTTCCAGCACAAAAGAAAAATTTTTACACGAAGAAATCGCTGGTTTGTGCGCATTAAAAAACGATGGGGTCTCAAAGGCTTGCTTCTTATTTCAGGCGTTATTTCGGTACCTATCGCATCGGTGCTTTGCGCAAAACTTTATCGCCACAACAGCACCGCATTGCCAAAATTGATCATCGCCTTTTTTGCATGGACCGTGGTTCTTACCAGCGCAGCTTATGGCATGAAACTAATTGGCCTGCGATGGTAAAAAAATACGATCATCTTTTCTTCGACCTCGATGGCACTCTTTGGGACTTGCACCGAAACACAA
Organism: Flavobacteriales bacterium; assembly: GCA_043718125.1. Classification (GTDB taxonomy): domain Bacteria; phylum Bacteroidota; class Bacteroidia; order Flavobacteriales_D; family Sanyastnellaceae; genus JANNVZ01. The sequence continues at coordinate 1,959 of JAYSWI010000038.1, read as the reverse complement.
AAGAAACACTCACATTTCTGTTCGATCGTTTCAAGACAGATGGCCTTTGCGAAATAGATTTCAACATATTCTTTAAACGATATTTCATCCACAATGAAAGAGTTTGGAAACTATACAGAGAAGGAAAAATTGAAAAGGAAGAATTGCGGACTGTTCGTTTTAAAAGAACTTTTGAAGACGTAAAGTTTCAAACCACAGAAAAATTTATCGCTCAATTTGCCAATGATTTCAGCACCTTTTGTCCGCAGCAACCGCATCTTGTGCTTGGCACCTTGGAAATGCTCAATGCTTTTCATCACAAAATTCCAATGCACATTATTACCAATGGATTCAAAGAATTGCAGAGTGTAAAAATGAACGCAGGTGGCATTGCACATTTCTTCCAAAATGTGATCAACTCAGAAGACTGTGGTGTTCGAAAACCCATGAGAGGAATATTTGAACATGCCACCAAATTGGCCAAGGCTGATCCAGAGAAAAGTCTGATGATAGGTGATGATTTCGAAGCCGACATATTGGGAGCGCGCGACTTTGGAATGGATCAAGCTTGGCTGAAAAGTGGCAATGGCAAACACAAGCACAAACCAACATACACTGTTAACGATATGAATGAATTGTTGCAATTGCTGCAATAGACAAAATATGCGCACATTTGCAAAAATCCAATCAATAAACTATAAAGACATGGCAGAGAATAATAATCCACAACAACAGCAACAACAACTGAATATTGAATTGAGCGAGGACGTAGCACAAGGCGTGTACAGCAACCTTGCAGTCATCACCCACTCTCCTGCCGAATTCGTTTTGGACTTCATAAGGGTGATGCCCGGTGTGCCCAAAGCAAAAGTGCAATCGCGCATCATTCTCACCCCGCAACATGCCAAAAGACTAATGCGTGCGCTGATGGACAACATTCAAAAATATGAAGCGCAGCATGGTAAGATAACTGAGACTTTGGGCCAGGACAACATGATGCCAATGAATTTTGGAGGCCCACAGGGGCAGGCTTAATTAGGGTCAAGGCTAATCCAAACGATCTGGTGAATGGTCATGTTTAATGCTGTTTTGGTGCATTGGCTTGGTGGCTCCTTTGGATTTTTTAGCGTAGGTCTGTGAGTTGGAAAAAAATACAAATGTGCCACCAAATGAGTTGGTTAATATGCTCCTAAAAACTTGTGTCCGTTGAAGTGAACTAAATGGTCGGGATTGTCAGTAATCCAAACTTCTGTTTCCCAAGCAACGTCTAACATCCATTTTCTAAAGTCAGGTCGAGTAAGAAAACCAGTTACAAATATTAGTTCTGCTTTGCAGTCTTTTAGCATTTTCTTTAACTCTAAAACTCTTGTTTCGCTCATTGGTCCAGAACTATGAACTGCTTCGATTAAGTAAAGCCAATTGTGCTTTTTGCTGTATGCAATAATGTCGGGAAGTTCATCGTGTGAAAGCTCAAAGAAATTTAATTTTTTGAGTTCCTCTAATTCAATGTGCAAAGTTTTGTTTGAAGTGTCACCAATATAAAGGACAGTGCAATCACTGCCGAAACGAGGAAGAAATTCTTCTATGAGTGTCTTTTGTAAAACGTTATGTTCTCCAAGTGAAAGTTCAATCGGTTTACCGTTTGGAAGTTTTACTGGGATTTTTTCAAGGTCTCTTTTTCTCGAAAGTATATCTGCAAGTGATGGTTTGTTCTTATTGAATGACTTTAAATTTTTAGTCCAGTTAGCCGTTTTGTATGATACGATAAGTTGTTTAAAGTTTAGCGGCAAAGCGTAACCTCTTGTCGGGTCATTTGTCGCAGAGCCTTTGCTTACGCCACTATTTACAACAATGTCAGCCAGCACAAGAAGTTTTAAATCTTTTCTGATTCTTTCGCAGTTTACAAGTATCTATGATGAAATCCGAAGAATTCCAATGTTTATAGCTAGAACATTAAATCCAAACATTGAACCCCGCTGG
>JAYSWI010000370.1:0-1691 GCA_043718125.1 Flavobacteriales bacterium | reverse complement strand
AATCATCCATTTGCACCAAACTGAAATAGAAGAAAATGACCATTATCGAAAGTAAAAAAGTAACCGTTGACGCGAATGCACAAAGTGTGTTTGCATTTCTTTCTGACATGAACAACATCAGCAAACTGTTACCTCAGGACAAAATATTGGACTGGAAAAGTGACGAAAAATCTTGTTCTTTTAAAATTCAAAAGGCCTATACCATCGGATTAAATTTTGTGGCAGGTGTTGCATATTCCAATATCGAATATTGTAGTGCAGATGGTTCGCCATTTTCCTTTTCACTTAATACAACTTTGTTGGATTTGGACGGAAAGACCGAGGCGCAGTTGATTTGTAATGCAGACATAAATCCTTTTCTAAAAATGTTGGTGGTTGGGCCGTTACAGAATTTATTTGACTACATGGCCGATAGATTGGGGAGACAATTTGCCCAGCCATCTATCTAAACAAATTGCCCTGCATTGCTCTTTTATTCTCAAAGTAAAATCAATAGCAATTAATAAATATTTCGTTGTTTCTAATAGCCATACTTGCGAGCACTCTATTAGTAGATTCTCAGCCAAAGGCGCAAAATGGCTGGCCTTTTTCAGAATTTCAATTGTGATTGGGTTCAAGAAAAATATGCGACAACAAAAAAAATCATTCAAAAAAAAACACCCAATGCAGGGTGTTTTTTTTGAATTTGAAGAAATATTATCGAGCTATTCCCACTGCACGTTTCTCTCTAATAACTGTAACTCGCACTTGGCCTGGATAGGTCATTTCGGTTTCAATCTTGCTGGCAAGGCTTATTGCTAGTGCATCGGCTTGGTCGTCAGTTACTCTGTCGGCTTCAACCATCACACGTAGTTCGCGTCCGGCTTGTATCGCAAAAGCTTTTGAAACACCTGGGTTGTCAAGTGCCATATTTTCCAAATCGCGCAAGCGTTGTGCATAAGCCTCCACCACTTCGCGCCTGGCACCTGGTCGTGCGCCACTTATGGAGTCGCATATTTGAATAATAGGTGAGAGCAAAGTGGTCATTTCTATCTCATCATGGTGTGCGCCAATAGCATTGCAGATGTCTGGTTTTTCGCCATATTTCTCGGCCAATTTCATCCCTAAAAGTGCGTGTGGCAATTCACTTTCGTCATCGGGCACTTTGCCGATGTCGTGGAGCAAGCCTGCACGTTTAGCAGCCTTCGCATTGAGGCCAAGTTCTGCCGCCATTGTGGAGCAAAGGTTGGCCACTTCGCGCGAGTGTTGCAAAAGATTCTGACCATAAGAGGAACGGTATTTCATGCGGCCTACCATGCGAACAAGTTCGCTGTGCATTCCGTGTATTCCCATTTCTATAGTAGTGCGTTTGCCTATTTCTGTTATTTCATCATTGATGTTTTTAGTCACTTTTGCTACTACTTCTTCTATTCGTGCCGGATGTATTCTTCCGTCTGTAACCAGCTGATGCAATGACAAACGCGCAATCTCTCTGCGCACCGGATCGAAGCAAGAGAGCACTATTGCTTCTGGTGTGTCGTCCACAATAATTTCTACGCCTGTGGCTGCTTCCAAAGCGCGAATGTTGCGCCCTTCGCGGCCAATGATGCGCCCTTTTACTTCATCAGTATTTAATATTGAAAATGATGAAGTAAAAGGGCGCATCATTGGCCGCGAAGGGCGCAACATTCGCGCTTTGGAAGCAGCCACAG
>JAYSWI010000369.1:0-4826 GCA_043718125.1 Flavobacteriales bacterium | reverse complement strand
ATTGAAACCACAAAATACTTATGTGATTAAATTTTCTTTCCATGCAAGACAGATTGAAGCTGATTGAGAACATGATACTGACCAATCCTGAGGATAGTTTTCTGCATTACTGTGCAGCGTTGGAACATGAAAAAAAGGGAGACATTCCGGTGGCAATAAAAATTCTGAAAACCATTCTGAAAAACGATCAAGACTATTTGGCAACATATTACCAACTTGGAAGATTATTAGAAGTTAGGGGTAAGGTTGAGGATGCAATAGCCACATACAAGTTGGGTAAAAGTGTTGCAAAAAGACGCAATGATTCTAAAACATTGGGCGAGCTTTCAGAGGCCCTTATGTTGCTTGATGTTTATGAAGACTAAAAATTTCTGCACCTGCATTTTTGCACAACCCCTTATGACAAGACAACTAAAGCACAATCAGGTCTAATTGAGAAATGGAAAAATGCAACATCGCTTTTTATTGTAGTTCAAGCAAGTGGGGCGGCATAGAAATCAACACTGTTAGATATGCGCGTTGGTTGAAAGAAAATGGCTGGAGCGTAAAAGTATTTTGTGTCAACGGCACCAAGTTGCAGCACAATGCCGTAAGCCAAAATCTAACAATTGTTTCTGTTTTTAGAAGCAACCATTTCTGGGACTTCAGTGCAATCTTCAAAACCCAAAAACTCTTTATTAAACACCAGATTTCATTCTGCATTTTCAGAGATATGTATGACTTGAAAATTTTGTTTTGGGCGAAAATATTTTCTTTAGGGCGTTTGAAATTATTGCATCATCAAGCCGCTCAATTCAATACGGATAGAAAGGGATTTTTCGATTCACTTTTGTTTCGAAGCATAAGCGCTTGGGTTTGTACACTGCAGTATTTTGCAGATCAGGTTTCAACTTTTACAAATTATTCTGTCAAAAAAAAATCAGTCATTTACATTGGTGTGGATCAACAAAGATTGCTCACTTATGATTGCTCCATGCAGCAAGGCCGACAACATTTCCATCTGGCCAATGATGCTAAAGTGGTTGGGATAATAGGTAGATTGGATAGAAATAAAGGGCAACACTTGGCAATAGAAGCAATTCAGATATTACAGAACAGAGACCAAAATATTCATCTTTTGATAGTAGGAGAAAGTCCCTTAATGGGAAATTATTATGAGCAAGAATTAAGGATGATGACCTCTGAATATGAACTGTCAAATGTTGTTCATTTTTATAGATTCACAAAAAAAGTAGAACTGTTTTACAACGCTGTAGATGTGGTGCTCCATTGTGGACATGGAGCCACTTTTGGCACAGGTATTTTTGAGGCAATGGCCTTTGGAAAGCCTGTGATTGGAACCAACAATGCTGGCACTGCTGAGTTACTAGGTAAGAATTGCGGTTTGCTTTTCCAACCGGATAGCGCAGATGACTTGGCCGAAAAAATTCTAAATTTGATCGAAGACAAAAAACTCCAACAAAGCATTATCGAAAATTCAAATGTCAAATTTGCGCTCAGCTATTCTAAAAAGGCGAGTATAAAATCTTTAGAAAACATCATCTATCGACTCACAAAAAATGAACATGTGGATTGAATGTTTTGTCAACATTAGAATCACGTCAAATTGAAGTTAAGAAGCCTCAAAAGGTGATTGTTAACTCTACTACAGTGAGCGAATTGGCGAATGCAGAACCAATGAATAGAACAAATAAATATTCTGAATGCAGAAGAAATAGCCAATCACAACAAGGTTGAAACATGCGTATATCTTCGCCCTCCTAAAAAAAACATACAATGGAAAAAGCAACACAATACATGCAAGAAAACAAGCAACGTTTTCTTGACGAACTTTTTGAGTTACTAAGAATACCAAGCGTAAGTGCGGACCCGAAATACAAAGAGGATGTGGCCAAATGTGCCGATTTAGTTGCAGACCATTTGCGCAAAGCAGGGGCTGACAATGTGGAAGTATGCACCACTGCCGGCCATCCAATAGTGTATGGCGATAAAATAACCGACCCATCAAAACCGACAGTGCTCGTGTATGGACACTATGATGTGCAACCAGCCGATCCTTTCGAGCTTTGGAACACGCCTCCATTTGAGCCAACTATTCGTGCCACTGAAGTGCATCCGGAAGGTGCCATTTTCGCTCGTGGAAGTTGTGACGATAAAGGGCAAATGTTCTCGCACATTAAGGCTTTTGAAGCAATGATGAAAACTGACTCACTTCCTTGCAACATCAAGTTCATGATAGAAGGCGAAGAGGAATGCGGCAGTAGCAATCTAGGAATTTTTGTAGCTGCCAACAAGAGCCGTTTGAAGAGCGATGTGATTTTGATTAGCGACACCAGCATCATTGCAAACGACACACCTTCTATCGACTGTGGACTGCGCGGCCTTAGCTATGTGGAAGTGGAAGTGACCGGGCCAAATCGCGATTTGCACAGCGGAGTTTATGGTGGAGCAGTGGCCAATCCAATCACCATCTTAGCGCAGATGATAGCAAGTATGCACGATGAAAATAACCACATCACCATACCCGGATTTTATGATGAGGTGCAAGTGCTTACAGAAAAAGAACGTGCTGATTTGAACAAAGCACCGTTCAATTTAAATGATTTTAAAAAGGACTTGGGAGTAGAGGAAGACTGGGGTGAAAAAGGATATACCACCAACGAAAGGACGGGAATCAGACCAACCCTGGAGTGCAACGGAATTTGGGGTGGCTACATTGGAGAAGGTGCAAAAACAGTGTTGCCATCCAAAGCATCAGCAAAAATTTCGATGCGACTTGTGCCCAATCAAGTAAGTGATAAAATGACGGAACTCTTCAAAAAACATTTTGAAAGCATTGCACCAAAGAGTGTGAAAGTTGAAGTGAGACCGCATCATGGTGGAGAGCCTGTGGTGACACCCACCGACAGCAAAGCATACAAAGCTGCAAGCCAAGCCATGATGAAAACGTATGGCAAAGAACCTATTCCAACACGCGGTGGTGGCTCCATTCCTATCGTTGCATTGTTCGAAAAAGAATTGGGTGTAAAAACAGTGTTGATGGGTTTTGGATTGGATAGCGATGCGCTACACTCGCCAAATGAACACTATGGCTTAGTCAATTTTTACAAAGGCATAGAGACCATTCCATACTTCCACAAGTATTTCGCACAGTAATTTTTTGACTTGGTTTTTTTACAGTACTCAAAGAAATTTTCATACATGAATTTCTATATTCAAACAAAGCGGTTTTTGCAATTTACAATGGCCGTTTGCACGATAAGTGTCGCGCTGCATTCTTGCACTTTGTACAAAGAAGTGGAAGTAAAAGAGGTGCTTGATGTGAACATTGCGAATTTCAGCACCGATGGCGTGACGGGCGATGTACAGATTTCGATCATCAATCCAAATTGGTATAAAGTCACACTGAAAGAGTGCCACATCAATTTCACTTTTGAAGGCAAACCACTTGGCAGCGCAGAGTTGATAGACGCAGTGGTGATACCAAAACGCACCACATCTACCCAAACATTTTCTATAAAAGCAAACCCAGAACAGTTACAAATCATTATGGGAAATGCAATTTCGCTGCTCTTCAAATCGGAATATTTGTTGGAAGGAAAAGGTTATGTAAAAGGTAAAGCCCTCTTAGTGGCCAAAAAATTCCCAATCGATTTCAAAGAAACATTGACCAAAGAAGATTTGGGATTTTAATCGTGCTATTTCTCCTTCCTAATGGCTGAATATTATGATATTTGGCCAGTACGTTAGCCGAATATCATTATTTTTGGCTAATTCAAATTGCAAATAATGATAGAACGAGCACTGAAAAACGGAATAGAATCTCAGTTTTTTAAGGGCAAAGCGATAGTTTTGATTGGCCCAAGGCAAGTTGGAAAGACTACCCTGATAAAATATATACTGTCAGGTAAAGCAAAAATCCAATTTTTGGATGGTGATGACCCCGAAGTAAGGCGCATACTTTCTAAACCAAACACTGAGCAGTTGCGGTCTATTATTGGAAGCAGCGAAGTTGTTTTTATTGATGAAGTTCAGTTGATAGAAAATATTGGCCGCACTTTGAAAATCATTACGGATCAGTTTCATGATGTGCAACTGATAGCTAGCGGCTCATCCGCTTTTGATATCCGGAACAAACTGCAAGAACAGCTCACAGGCCGCAAACGCACCTATCATATTTACCCTATAAGTTGGGGCGAATGGGAAACGCACGTTGGCTATTTGCAAGCACAGCAACAATTGCCCAATCGACTCATTTATGGCATGTATCCCGATGTATTAAATAATATTGGAGATGAACGTGGGGTGTTGAAAGAACTCACTGAAAGTTATTTGTATAAAGACATTCTTGCATTGGGTGGCTTGCGCAAACCAGCATTATTGAAGCAGTTGGTGCAGGCACTTGCATTACAAATTGGGCATGAGGTATCGCTGAATCAACTTGCTAGTTTGTTGCAAGTGAGCAAAGACACTATTTCGGCCTATATCGATTTACTTGAGAAAACTTTTGTCATTTTCAAACTGGAATCATATAGCCGCAACCTTCGCAACGAAATTCAGAAAGGAAAAAAAATCTACTTCTGGGATACAGGAGTGAGAAATGCACTGATCCATAACTTCGAGTCTCTCGAACTCCGTGGAGATAAATGAGCTCTTTTCGAGAATTTTTATATAGCGGAGAAGCACAAAAGTATCCTCATGAATAATACACATGAAAATATCGCGTTCTATCGGGCGTATACAGGAGAAGAGATCGATCTGATCGTAGAGAAAGATGGGAAGATCACAGGATACGATATGAAGTGGAAATCAGAGAAAAAAGTGCT
>JAYSWI010000368.1:0-4842 GCA_043718125.1 Flavobacteriales bacterium | reverse complement strand
AGCAACAAAAACCTTTGGTACTAAAACAGACTATGACAATGGATGGTACACCTTTGGGCCTTTCAATCCAAGTGAAGGTGAACTATCTACTAAGTATGGGGGTTACATTTTCAAAATAATTTGTCAAGGAATAAAGGGCGATGATGGAAATCTGTATCGCTATTTCTTAAGTACCAGTGGTGACAAAAACATTGCTGTAGAAGGCGGAAATGCTTTCACTTTTGAATATACTTTTCGATTGCACAAGGAGTCTTTTCAAACCTCGCACATTTATCCGTATATCGATGACAAGGTTATTTCCGTAGAGCAGCGCAACTTTGATTGGGACAGTGATGGCTATATAAAAGTATGTTCAGTAGCTACACTTGGAGATGAAGTGGGCCTCAGTGGTGACAACAATTGGAGTACAAGTGTTTACAAAATAAAGGAAAAAGAAAGAGGTAAATCATTGGATATCCAATTCACCAAAAACACCAAAATGAATGTGAATAATAACAATGTTGTCTTCTCCATTCGAAACCAATATGGAGAGCTGCTGCCATTCTTCACCGTCCCCATCGGTGGTGTGCCGAAGTACGAAGGCAATGCAAAAGCCACTGCAATAAAGAAGTAAACTTATTCATGAAATCCACCCTTTCTGTTTTAGCACTTTTTATTGGTGTTTTTTGTTGCGGACAATCCTATAAGTTCAGGCAATACTCTGAGCAAGATGGCCTCAACAACAAATTTGTCTATTCTTTAGAACAAGATTTGTTGGGTCATTTGTTGGTTGGCACTGGCGAAGGTCTATATCGTTTTGACGGATTCAAATTCAAACAATACACCACCGCAAATGGCCTGGCAGATGACTTCATCACCTGCAGTATGACTGATGCAGACGGATCTATTTGGTATGGACACGGCAACGGTTCTGTATCTAAATATTCCAATAATGTTTTTGAAAAAATAGACATGTCGCGCCTCACTATTTCGAGGATCAATGACTTGTTTCAAGACCACGAAAAAATAATTTGGGCCGTTACACAAAATGATGGCTTGCTGCAATTACAACAAGACGGCTCATGGAAAAAAATCGAAAAGGGCATTGAGGATATTACACTTTATTCCTTTTGCAGTGACCGACAAAGTAGAATTTGGCTTGGAACAGATATGGGACTTTTGACCGCTACTATCAATAAGACGGATGAAGTGCAATATGAATTTCTAGATGAAATAATTGAAACAAAAGTTTCTTCTCTTTTGACCATCGATGACAACCTTTTTGTAGGAACGGAGGATGCCGGACTTTTTCACATTGACCTTAACGACAACGATTACAGCATTCATACAGTATTGTTCGATTCAACTGATTTTGTCAAATACAATATCAACCAATTGTTTTTTGATACGGAAAAAAATCTATTCGTAAGCACCAACAACAGCGGACTATTAAAACTGTCAACATTTGTAAACGAACAGTTTCTTCAGATGATTGATTACAGTACAAATGAAATTCAAAACTCAAACAGTATTCGAACTTGCCTTGTGGACAGAGAAGGCAACACTTGGATAGGTTCTATCGGTGACGGCTTAATCAAATTGGAAGATGATTATTTTTCTATTTATGCAAAGGGAAAATTGGAAACGGAAGCACCCATTCACAGCATTTTTGAAAAGGGCGACACGATATGGTATGGCGGCATTGGGCAAGTTGTAAAAGCATTGAATTTGCCCGACAATATTTTGACAACTTATGACGTATCTTATGGCTTGCCTTTGTCAGAAATAAAAGCAATATACACGGATGAAAACGGAGCATTATGGATAGGAACCAACGACTACGGCCTGTTCCGGTTAGAAGCAGGCGATAAGAAATTTAGACCCATTGAAATTGCAGAAGATTTGTTGAACAAAAAAATAAACGATATTGTTGGGTTCAATAACATCGTTTATGTCGCCACTGATTTTGGTGTTTATCAATTAAATAATGGTAAGGTAATTTCTCACTTATCAATACAAAGCGGATTGACACACAATGTGGTCAAATCGCTATTCAGAGACTCAAAAGGAAGAATTTGGATAGGGACACATGATAGTCAAATTACATACATAGAAGATGGCATAATCAAAAGCATAGAAACGCCACTGAAAGATGCCATGCTAGAGACCAAGTGCATAGCCGAGGACAACAACGGAGACATTTGGATTGGTACTGAAGGAACCGGTGTTTTCAAGGTATCAGCCACCGAAGCCGTTGTTTTTGACAAACGCAATGGCCTTTATTCGGACTACTGTTATAGCCTCACATGCGACAATAGAAACAACTTATGGATTGGGCACCGAGGGGCGCTTAGCCGTGTCAATATGTTGACCAACAAAGTGGACGTCATCGACCCAAGCAAAAGTTTCGAATACGCATTTTTGGACAACAGTGTGGACAAATTTTCTAATGGCACCTTAATCTTTGGCACAAGCAATGGCCTTATGCGCTATGAGCCAGACAAGGATTTTAAAAACGAGGTAGAACCTATTCTACATTTTGAAGGCATCATAATTTCCGATAGTAGTTATCATTTTAATCAGGCTATAGTTTTGAAAAGTGGTGAATACAAATTGGAGATCGATTTTATTGGAATTTCACTCAAAAACTCTAAAGAAGTGACCTACCAATATATTTTGGAAGGATATGATTCGGATTGGACGGAACCCACCAACGAAAGTTTTGCGAGCTACAATAAACTAACGTCCGGTAATTACACTTTTAAAGTCCGAACCTATAATTCAGATGGTTTTGGAGGACAAACAGAAGCCTCATTTACAATATTTATTGATCTACCTTTTTGGCAGAAATGGTGGTTTATTTTAATGGCTGTCTTAATTATTGTGATGCTGGTGCGTTACATTTTTATGAGAAGGGAACGCATGTTGAAGTCCGATCAGGAATTTCTACAAAAAGCTTTGGATGATGCTACGCATAATGTAATGGAGCAAAAAGAATTGTTGGAAGTCAAAAATAAAGATATCACCGACTCCATTCAATATGCTCGTAATATTCAAAAAGCAATGCTCCCTTCTCACGAGAGTTTAAGGGACTGTTTTGCGGATGCATTTGTGTATTTCAAACCGCGCGACATAGTTAGTGGCGACTTCTTTTGGATCGATAAATTTGAAAATGACATTGTCGTTTCTTGTGCGGATTGCACTGGTCACGGAGTTCCCGGAGCATTCATGTCGCTTATCGGAATTACGCTTCTAAAGGAAGTTTCGCGCGACAAAAGTGTGCAATGCGCACGAGATGTTCTTGTTCGACTTGATGATGATTTGCGTCAGTTGCTCAACAGGCATGGATCCGAATTTGGTGTAGAAGACGGAATGGACATTTGTGTGTTCAACTACAATATTTCAACTAAAAAAATAATGGTGTCTAGCGCAAACAGGCCTATTGTGTTGCGCATCGATGGTGAGTGGATTGAAGTAAAAGGAGACCGACAATCTGTTGGTGGTAGCAATACCTCATTCAGAAAAGAATTTGTACAACACGAGTTTAAAGTCAATTCAGGAGATTTGATTTATATGTTTTCTGATGGTATCACCGATCAATTTGGTGGACAAGATGGCAAAAAATTAAAGCGAAGTGGCCTATTAAAAATATTAAAAGAATCTGCTCATTTACCAATGGACCAGCAACGCGTAATGCTTCGCGACCAATTCTATCTTAGAAAAGGAGACCATCCTCAAATAGATGATATCATTGTGATGGGTATTGAATTTTAAGTCCTACAAACTCATCAATTCGCGAAAACGTGCGCCCTGCCTGCGGCTCACTTCCACCTGCGTGCCATCTTTCAAGGTAAGCCGTAAGCCGCCATTGAACCAGTTTTCAACGCTTTGAACCCACCTCAAATTGACAATGTATTTTCTATTGGTTCTGAAAAATGTGTGGTCCAAACGCTCTTCCAAATTATTGAGTGATTTTAAAATAAGCGGTTTGAAATTGTTGAAATAAACCCGAACATAATTGCCTTCCGATTCGAAAAGTTTGATGTCCTTCAGCGAAACGAACCAACACCTCTCACCATCTTTTAAAAATATTTGGTCCTCTTGACCAAGACGTCCGTCATTTTTTTGTGCAAGATGATGATTGTTTTCCTCCTCTTCTTCGTGCATTACTTTTTGTATGGCCTCCGCTAGCCTGTCCTCCTCCACAGGCTTTAGCAGATAGTCCAAAGCATTCACTTCAAATGCCTTCAAAGCGTACTCATCATAGGCCGTAACGAAAATGACCTTAGGAACTGTTTCCAATTCCTCCAGCAGTTCAAAACCATTGCTACCCGGCATTTGTATGTCCAGAAAAATGAGATCAGGATGATGCAGCTTGATGGCAACTTTTGCCTCCTCAGCATTGCTGCACTCGCCTACAACATCTATTTCGTTAAAATTTTTGAGCAACCCTATCAACTCCTTGCGAGCCAATCTTTCATCATCAATTACTAGTGCTTTCATGCTTTTGTATTTATTGGTTTTATTGGAATTATCAATTCAACTTCCACCACATTTTTATGAGACCCAATGTGGAAAGATGCCTCAGATCCATACAAAAGCTGAAGACGCGTTTTTGTATTGGCAATGCCTATTCCGTCTGAATTTTCGTTGGGCGAATAAGTACCGGTATTCGTGATCACTATGTGTAGTTTCTCATTGGCTTTTGAAACACTTAGTACAATTTCTCCTCCTTCCAATATTCTCGAAATACCATGCTTAACTCCATTCTCAGCTATTGTCTGAAGCATGAATGGGGGCACCTCACACTGCAACGATTCAACACTAACATTGAAAGTCACATGAAGCCTTTCCTCAAATCTT
>JAYSWI010000367.1:0-1698 GCA_043718125.1 Flavobacteriales bacterium | reverse complement strand
CAAGGCTTCATTAAATATTTCTTATGCAAGTTGTATTCATCGTAAACGGATCAAAAAGACACGCCAAAAGTGTGGTGCATGAATTGGCAAAACATGCCTCTGTCAAATTCTCTTTTGATTTCCATTTCACTACTTTAATTGATAACGCAAGCGCGCTGGCAATAAAGTATGCAGCTGCTTCAGACATCATCATCGCTGTTGGGGGCGATGGCACTTTGAATGGCTGTGTGCAGGGGATTATGGAGTTTCAAATCGCCCAACCTTATGCACAATGTCCTTCGCTTGGTCTGTTGCCTTATGGTACTGGTAATGATTTCGCAAGAAATTTTGGTTGGACAAAATCCATTCAAGATTTTATGACGAAATTGTATAGAACTCAATTTCGCACCATCAATGTTGGAATTATCACATATAAAAACAACGTTCAAGAATTTTTCATTAACGAGGCCAGCATTGGGCTAGGGCCTGATGTGGTAGAAAGAGTCAATTCAATCCCCACATATTGGAATGGCAATTTGAAATTTGGGTGGGCAATACTGCTTGCATTTCTTACCTATAAAAAACAAAACGCAATAGTGGAAAGCGACAAATTCAATTGGAATGGAAAAGCCCTTGCTGTTGTTTTCGCCAATGGAAAATATTTTGGAAGTGGAATTGGAATAGCTCCCGAAGCATTGATGGATGATGACCTTCTGGATGTCACCATTATCGGTGATGTCAGTTTATTTGAATACCTGAAATATTTGCCCAAGCTGAAAAGATGTCAAAAAATAATTCATCCTGAAGTACATTATTTCAAAACAAAACAGGTAAAGATCGATACCACTGGATGCATCGAAAAAGATGGTGAAATGGGTGCTATGGCCAATGCAATGATTGCACTTTGGGACAGAAAAATAAAGTTACTTATCTAATCAAACATCCCACTCTTTTCCTGTTCTAAAAACCGTCCCTTTGAAATACGCCACTACTTTTTGATCTTGGTTGGTGACAGTGACATAATAAAGACCAGTGCGCGTTGAAAGATTTTTCTCTTCCACGGTGGCAGTTATCACGTCATTTTCTTTTACTTGTGCAACATGGGAGATGGAGGTTTCAATAGAAACCGATTGAATGCCGTGGCTATTGCTTGCAAACGCAAGTGCACTATCGGCCAATGCGTACGTGATAGCACCATGTGCAATCGCAAATCCATTCAGCATTTCCTTGCGCACCGTCATTCGTAAAACAGAAGTGCCTGGGCCATCATGCAATCTTTCAATACCCAACCACTGCGACATGGGATCGTTATCATACATTTTGTCCGTTATTCGTTTTGCCTTTTCAACTGGGGTCATTGGGTGTTCTTTTCAATTACAAATAAAATGCTATTGATGGTTTGAAAATGAAGGGGGGGGGGGAAACTCAATGTTTATCACGAATCTTACTTGTAATATTTTGCAACAGCCAGTGTGAGTGTGTCAAAAAGCTTTTCCGAAAATATCGTCTATAAAGTTCGTAGCAAAATTCGTCCAAACAAAGCAGTGGGTATTTTCCTTTTATTTTATGATATAAGCCTAGTAATGTGTACCTAGCATTGACTATGGTGATATGAACACATTTCAATGTTTTATTGATGGTTTCATTACTTGAATTTTCCATTATGTGTGCCTGTGCATATTCGCTAATATTCTGATAAGTGTTCCTCTTATCGGAGAA
>JAYSWI010000366.1:0-4869 GCA_043718125.1 Flavobacteriales bacterium | reverse complement strand
TGCCACTTTTACTGCCAGCACAGATCAGGCCTGCGAGGGTGAAGTCATCACTTTTACAAATACCACTGTGCCCGCACCGCCACAAATAGCATGGGATTTTAATGGAGACGGAGTTATAGATAGCAACAATCCAACGGCAAACTATAGCTATGCAAATGCAGGAAATTATTCACCATCACTTACCGTAACATACAGCAGTGGCTGCTCTGATACGGAAAACAATCTTTACGACATTGAGGTAATAGACGGTGTGACTATGGCTTTCACGGCCGATACATTGGCCGCTTGTATGTTTCCATTTACTGTCAATTTCACGAATCAAAGTACAGGTGTGGGCCTAATAAATTATGTATGGTTAATCAATGGATTGCAGGTTGCCGTGACTGAGGATTTAACTTACACCTTTAATAGTTACGGAAATTTCGATGTTAAACTAACGGCTACAAATGCTTCGGGATGTTTGAGTCAGTTGTTTAAGAACAATTATATATTGGTGGAAGCACCTGTTGTCGATTTCAATAACGGGCCAAGCGTTTGCACCGATCAGGAAGTGCCACTTATGGATATTGTGGTGACGTGTGTGGAGCCTATTGCTACCTACTCATGGGATTTTCAGAGTGACGGCACCTTCGATGCCTATGGACTATCGCCTGCCTTCACATATAGTACCCCTGGTATATATAACATTACCCTAATGGTAGAATCTGTTGGTGGCTGCACCGCCACTTTTACCAACACACAAAATATAAATGTGTTGACCAACGTGCAGGCTGATTTCACTTCGTCTGTTACAACTACTTGTGCTGGCGAACCTGTCGAATTCTGTGTGACTACTCAACCAGGAAATACCTTCTCTTGGAACTTCAACGATGGAAGTGGCTGGGTGGTGATGCCCTTGGACGAATCTTGTATTCTGCATGATTACACCGACACAGGATATTTTGATGTGCAGCTCACAGTGTTTAATGGCGCATGCAGTGGCGCACTCTTGCTAGAAGATTTCATGTATGTTTCTCCACCTGTTGCGCTCATGGATTATAGCATTGATTGTTTTGATTTGTTGAGTGTTGAATTTCTTGATAATTCCATTCTGGCCGATAGCATTGTTTGGGATTTTGGTGATGGCAGCCCGCTGGTGATCAATGAGAGCAATCCAATACACACCTTTCCCAGTTCGGGAACATATACCGTTTCCATTTCAGCCTATAATGATGTTGGGTGTCCTGATTTACAAACTGCGGATGTGGTGGTTTCTGCACCAGATGCCTCGCTTTCGTTTGACCCGCCAAATGGCTGTCCTCCGCTGGAGGTTGGTATTATCAACAATAATTTTAATTCCAATTGGACCGTGAATGTCAGCAATGGTGATGTCATTACTGCCAATTGGGTTGAAGCATTAAACATCTGGCAGGTAAATCATTCTCACAATGGTTCTACTATTTCAGCCGCATACAGTGGCATTGATAATTTGAATTGGCCAGATGTGGTGATTGCTGAAGCGGGATATTATGATGTAACGGTTTCTATCATCAGCGAGTTTGGATGTGAGAGCAGTATGTTTTATGACGACATTATTCATGTGACGTCCAATCCGGATTTTGCCGCCTTCAGTGCCGTTACAATTGATGCTTGTGTGGATGTTCAGTTCGAATTTGAACCTGTACTGCCCAACCTACAGAACTTCCAATGGATATTTAGTGATGGCAGCGTGAGTACCGCAGAAAATCCATTGCACATATTTCAGCCACCTTACAATTACAATTTGCCACTGAGCGCAACTTTGACGGCAGAGGACTCGCTGGGATGTGTGTCTTCCGTTACACAAAACATTAACGTGATACTTCCTCCGGTGATTGATTTCATGGTGTTGAATGATCCCAGTTGCGAGGGTGACTCTGTGCAGTTTATCAATGAAAGTACAGGGCCGGTTGGCACCACGTATTTATGGGATTTTGGTGATCCACAAAGTGCAGAAAATAGCAGTACAGATTTTGACCCTACACACAATTATTTATCGAATGGAACTTACGAAGTTTGTTTAACTGCGGACAATGGAGCGGGTTGCACAAAAACGTTTTGTAATCCGGAAGGTGTGCATATTGTAAGTCCTGATGTTACATTTACCTATACGCCATCCATCAACAATTGCCTGTATGGCGTACAGTTTCAAAACACCACCGTTGGCAGTATAATACAGTCGCAATGGGACTTTGGTGATGGCCAATCTGGTTTTGGGGTGAATGTTTATCACACTTACTCCATCGGTGTTTATGATGTCAAGCTTTACGTTATCAATCAATATGGATGTCGCGACAGTTTGGTGGTGCCCGATATTTTGAATTATGGAAATCAAGTTGGGCCATTCACACAAGTGTTGGACTCCGCAGACTGCGCTCCTTTCGAAGTGGACTTCGCATCATTTAATCCCGCAGATAGTTACTTCGATTATTTCTGGGATTTTAATGATGGAAGTGGCGATCCATCAGGAGTTACTGTTACAAATCATTCCTACCTCCAGCCGGGCACTTATTGCCCTTCAGTAATAATGACTGACCCCAACGGTTGTGTGGTATTAATTAGTTGTGCCGAACCAATAGTGGTCGAGGAGTTTGTGCTTCAATATTCTGCAACCGATTATTTATGTTTTGGCGACACGCTGCACCTCATAGTGAACAATGGTGAAACCTATAGTTGGAGTGACATGAGCCAAATAACCCAAGGTGCTGCATACAATGATTTCTTCTTGCATCCAACGCAGGATACAGATTTTTTACTGACTGGCACCTACAGCGACTGTGTGCGCACTGACACCATACACATTGAAGTAAAAGATTTGCCCATTGTGACTCTCGACATTTCGAATTCTGTCTGTAGTGGAGACGAAATTTTTGATTTATCAGGTGGTCTTCCCAATGATCCGCCCGGTGAATATTTTGTGGATGGAACATTGGCCACTCAATTTGACCCCAACTGGACATCAGAAATAACTTACGAAGTGAAGTATCAATACACCGATACATTTCTCTGTGTAAATAATGCCACAGCAGAAATATTTCTTCATGCTTTGCCCACCATTTCCTATTCTGATTTTGAAGATATGTGCGAAGATGCCAGCATCATCAATATAGAAACAGCAAGCCCCGCAGGTGGCGTTTATACTTGGGCTTCGGACACCATTGTTTCTTTTGATCCCACCGTTGGAGAGGGGGTATATACTTTCAATTATAGCTACACCGATCAGTACAACTGTACCAATAACCAAGACGCGCAATTGACCATCAACCCGACTCCAAACTTAATTGTTGACTTTACAGATGTTTGCCAAGATGTTGGTTTCGAGGTTCAAAATTTAAGCAATATCGCTCCTGGAAATATTGCACACGCCAATTGGAACTTTGGTGTTGCAGGCACTGATACCAACTTTGTGCATGCACCCGTTTTTTTTCCAACTATCGGCAATTATCCTTTCTCGTTGAATTTGGTGAGCAATGAAAATTGTATTTCCAATTTTGATACAACAGTAAATGTGTGGGCTGTGCCCGTGGTTCTTTTCACACCGCATGAAGCATGTCAATTTGCTCCTCAGCTTTTCTTGGATCAAAGCACCATTGAAGCAGATAGTATAGTGACTTGGATTTGGAATGCAGAAGGACAAAACATTAATTCTCCCGACTCACTGCTCTATTCCTTTCAGTCGTGGGGCGATCTTACAGTGTCGCTCACTCCCATTTCCAATCACGGTTGTGATGCTACTTTGGATGTTACCGTTGTGGTGCATCCGGCACCGGTTGTTGCTATAAGTTTTGACGAGGCATGTCTTGGATTAGAAACACATTTTCATGCAGATACCACCATACCACTTGGCGGCATTGTTAGTCAAGAATGGGTGTTTGGAGATGGCCATCCCAACGAATATGATTTTGATGCTGACAATCTTTACGACTCTACAGGTATGTATTATTTGAGCTATACCGCCATCAGCAATCTTGGATGCACCACGGTGATCAACGACTCAATAGGAGTGTATGGAATACCAGAGGCGGATTTCGAAGTGCAACCCAATCAGCTTTGTGCAGGAGCACCCTTCACCATGATGGACTTAAGCACAGTGGAAGCGCCAAGCAATATTGTGGAATGGCACTGGTTTTTTGACCAAACAGAAATAAGCACTGAACAAAACGCAGATACCATCTGGATGCAACCAGGCACATTCGATTTGCAACTCATTGTAACGAGCGATCATGGATGCACATCCGATAGTGTTGCGCTAAATGCTGTGACAGTTTATCCGCGACCACAGGCGGGTTTTGCAACGCCAGCGCAAGCCGCGATGTACAATCCAATAGTAGAAATAACCAACGAAGCAAGTGCTGATGTCACCAATTGGATGTACGATTTTGGCGATGGAAACTCCGCCACTTTCCCCGAAGGTGAGCACTTGTATGAAACTTGGGACACCTATCAGATCACACAAATAGTTGCCAATGCTTTTGGGTGCAGCGACACCGCTACACAACAAGTCGAAATCACTCCTGACCTACTCGTTTATGTGCCCAACGCATTCACTCCGGATGGCAATGGGCACAACGAAATTTTTCTTGCTGTAACCAGCGGGTTTGAAATAACACTTTTCGAAATGATGATTTTTGACCGTTGGGGAACACAGATTTTTAATAGCACTGCGCCCACCGTTGGCTGGGACGGAACCGTTGGTGGGCAACCATCACAGGACGGAATTTACTCTTGGAGGCTTTTGATAAGAAGCGATTTTGATGTAACCATTCATGAGATGAAAGGAAGTGTTTCTTTGTTGCGATAGTTGCGGTCAACTAATGCCGTTGGGATTTTTTTTTGCAATAAAAATTAAAT
>JAYSWI010000365.1:0-4869 GCA_043718125.1 Flavobacteriales bacterium | reverse complement strand
TCTGCAACAAGGCCAACAATGGTGTAAGTGACGCCAGTATAAGTTGGAATTTTAATAAAATTCTTGTTGGAAAGGACGGTGAATGGATTGCGCACTTGGGCAGCAAAGTGAAACCGATGAGTGAAGAAATTGTTGGTTTGTTGAAGTGAAAATTGCTTGTGTTGGAAAAGTACCTTTTCCTTTTTTATAAAAGTTTGTAAGTTGTTTCGTTTATTCTATAGGAACTCCATCTGCGTCCATTTCATCATTTGGCACCTCATCTATTTCAGTTGGATTTTCGATCACTTGCTGTATAAAGTCCAGCAGCCTGTCTTTGCCCAACCTCGTTTCAGCAGAAGTCAAAAATAAGTTCGGCATTTCGCCAAAATGTTCAGACATTTTTTCTTGAAAAAGTTTGAGGTGTCGATCTAATACAGCGGGTTTTTGTTTGTCAGCTTTTGTAAAAGCAATGGCAAATGGAATACCATCTTCACCTAAATATTTTGCAAACTCAAGGTCTATTTTTTGAGGTTCGATACGAATGTCAACAAGCAATATTGTACACTTCAAAGTGGTTCTTTCTTCCAAATAGGTGCGGATCATTTTTTTCCATTTCGCACGTTCGCTCATCGCAATTTTGGCATAACCAAAACCTGGAAGATCGACCAAGTACCAAGGTTTCTTTTTCTCGTTGATGATGAAGTGGTTGATGAGTTTTGTTTTGCCGGGAGTGCCTGATGTTTTCGCCAAGCTTTTTCTATCCACAAGCATATTGATGAGGCTGCTTTTGCCCACATTGCTTCGGCCTATGAATGCAAATTCAGGATAGCCCGTTTCGGGACATTGGTCTAAGAACTCCGATGACTTTGCAAATTCTGCTGAAGTAATAATCATAATAAGTTTGAAAAATATGTGGGCAAAGATGATCCGAATGGGTGTTGTTTATGTAGTCAATTCACATTCGTTCTAATATTGAAAAAAATCGCCTAGCAGCACTGAGACGCGCACACTGGCTGAGTAGATTTTATTTTACCAGATAGTTTTTGACGCCCAATCTTCCTGCTTCGATGAGGCTTCGCTTCTGCGCGGTAGAAAGCTTTTTCACCTTTGGACCTATGTTGCTGTCAGAGATAGAAATGGTTCTTTGCCAATCCGCTTCTGTTAGTTGCGAGCGATTAAGATTTTCTTTTGTGAGGTAATAAAAGGCCTTTACAAAATCGCTAGTTGTGGTAATTTGTTGATAAGCGAGAGCTTTTGTTTTACAGTCCTCAGCTATCTGCTCATCACTATCGATGCGCAAACCAATGGTTTTTGCATGTGTCGATGTGTCGAAATAATTGATGATGAAGTTGGCTGTAAATCCACCATCTACACATAGATGATTTGCTATGGTCATGGTTTCAAATTTTACTACTTTACCACTGGTATCTATTACTACAGGTTCGAAATAAAGCGGCACCGCCATGCTTGCATGCACTGCGTCTGCTATGCGCATATTGGGAAATGTTGTTGCCGAGAAATAAATGGTGCATTGATGATTGAGACTGGTGGAGGCTATGACCAAGTCTTTGTTTAATGAATTGTTGGCCGCCATTTTTTGAAGTTCTGCAAACGTTGTGTTCTTGCTTCCTGTTTTCACTTCAATCATTTTTTCCAACCACTCAAGAAACTTTTTGCCACGATACCAACCCAACTTTTTTTTCACCCGAAGCAGCCCACCAACGGCACCAAGACTACCATCATTGAAAGTGCCGAAATCTGTTTCGCCAATAGCATGATAGATTTCGGTAGGGGAATATCCAATACTGAAAAGGCACGCAGTGATGGCACCACTAGACGTGCCGGCACATCGTTTTATGGTTGACAAAAGTTGTTGTTCATCCAATTCCATAAGTGCACCGCAGTAAGCAATGCCACGAATGCCTGCGCCCTCGAATACCAAATTCTCAATCTCATGATCAATGGTTTTTTGCTGCGCAGATGCTTTGTCATTCGCACAGAAAAGGAAAAGAAGCAATAGGAATTGTTTCATATTTTTTTTGATGTGAGATGGAGAAGCTGTAGGATTATTGGGTTCGAAAAATGAAGGAGACTTAGCAATTTGTTATAGCAATTTCGATTGCATTCGAAATGCTGTGCTTCTGCATCAACCTTTTTTTTGCATGCCACTTTTTCGTGGCCCAGGACCAAGTTTGTCTTGTCTTTTTTCTTTTATTTTTTGCATCATTGTTCTTTGAAACTCACGTTCCAATTTGGCTAGGTGCATTGTTCTCGAAGCGCCTAATATCGGAAGGCAGTCTTTCAGAAATTGACTATCCAAATCCACTTCAGCTTTGCGTTGGGCATTGATAAGGTCTATAGTCACAGTAGCGTCTTTTATTGATACAGAATCGGTTTCTGACTTTTTCTGCAATTGTCTGATTTCTTTTTTCAATCCATCTTTTTTCTTTTCGTAAGCGTTGAAAACAGGCCAGAATTTTTCGGCCTCTTCAGAAGTGAGATCAAGTTTTTCTGTAATAAATGCACGCTTTAACGCTGCTATTTTTTCCTTACCTTTTCCTGTAATATCTTCTTCTGGTTGGGCCATTGCACAAGTGGCTGCAATTGCCAGTAGCATCATCACAAACATTCTGATAATCATCTGTTTCATTTTCAACATTGTTTTTTTAAAGTTCGTCCAATAAATTTTCATCGCTTTCCTCGAGCAGATATTCCAATAATTCTTCTTCGCTTATTTCTTCCCAAGTTGGAGTTTTTTTATTGTCCTTTGGTTTAATCAAAGGCTTATTTTTTTTGTTTTCTTTTTTCGTGTCCAAAGGAACTTGCTCAGGCACTACTTCTTGAAAAACACTGCTTGTGTCGTTTATGGTGGTATCCATCAACCAATTAATTTCTGATAGTATCAATTCGTCATAATCCTCATCGGAGGCAAAGTATTCCATGTCCTCCTCAGTAATTTCCGATTGATATAAAAGCGATGCAAACGATGATTCTGCACGCAAAGGAGAAGCAGCTTGCCAAACCAAAACAATAATAGAAGCCACGCAAGCTGCTGCGGCTATGGCGTACCACATCCTTGCATTGGTGGTGGCATAGAGTGCAATAATTTTTGAATCTTTTTCTTTTATTCGGACTTGTTTGAGAATGCTTTTTTCTGAATCAGCGAAATAATTAGTGGGGATATCGAATTCGTTTTCTTGACCAACAAAGCCATCAAGGTTGGTCAGTTGTATAATTTGATTTTGTTGCTCTTCAAAAAAATCATCAGAGTCAAATGCTTTTTCCATTTGGATTTGGCGCATCAACGATTTTTCATTTTCTTCGAAATAGTTATCGGGCACAATGAATTCGATTTGTGAAACACAATGAAGCAATATGTCAGACAAAGGACTGCTTATATTTTCTTGTTCCTCGTTCATTGCTTTGTTACGTGCGCTTCTATTTTGTTCACCGCATGGTGGAAACTCGCTTTTAGCGCACCAACACTTGTTCCTGTTATCTCGCTTATCTCATCATATTTTTTTTCTTCAAAATATTTCATGATGAAAACTGCCTTCTGTTTCTGAGGCAAAGTGGCCAGCGCATTTTGCAATTTTATTTGTATCTCATCACCAGTGTAAAGCACATCTTGTTGCAATTGATGTGTCAGTTCATGTTCTACTTTTTCAATGGATATTTTTCCAAATTTTTTTTTGCTGCTGATAAATGATATGCTTTCATGGTAAGCAATTTTGTGGAGCCAAGTGCTCAGTTTGCTCTCACCTCTAAATTTGTCTAACGCTCGCCAAGCCTTGATAAATGTGGATTGTGTAATGTCGTCAGCATCATCATGGTCCAAAACCATTCTGCGCACATAGTAATAAATTGGTTTTTGAAATTGCCGCAGCACAATGCGAAAAGCTTCATTTTGCTTTTCTTTTATGCTGAACAAATTGATTATTTCTGTATCTGAAATCTGCAATTGAAATGGTGAAAGTCGAGACAAAGACTTGATGCAAACTAAATGGTTTAAAAAAATATTTTCAAGTCACATTTCTTCAACAATTGTATGCGAAAAAAAATCCCCTCTAAAATTATTAGAAGGGATTTTTTTAGAATTAGTTAAGAATGTTTTCAGTTTATCTCTCCACTATTATTCTTTCTGTTATCACATTTTCTCCCACTACCAATTCTACCATGTACAAGCCGGATGCAAGACGGTTTTCAAATACAATTATTGTATTTAGTGAACCCTCAACTGCATACTTGTTGTGGTAAATAAGCTTGCCCATGCTGTCCATGATGCGAACAAAAGCGAAATCACTTTCTATTCCTGTAAGATTGAGATTGAACATTTCACCATTGTTCGGATTGGGATAAATTGATGCTGCAATGTTGCTTTCCACACTTGTTTTTGTTTCGCTTGTTGTGGGCGAAATGTTGTCAATACTTATGACGCTGCCTCCAATAAATATTACTCTAGGTGTGCCATAAGTGCCGGGGCCATAAGCAAAGTTTGGACGCCAGCGCACTTGATACCAGCGGCCTCCGCCCATTAGGCCCGGCACGTTGGAAAGCTTTATTTGTGAAGCAGACCCAAAGGTGGTTCCTATTATTGGAAGAAAAAGCGGTGTGCCCGCACAACCATTCAGCTCAGTAAATTCTACTGTAAAGTTTGTTGCTCCGCACAGGTAAGGTTTTCCTTGTAGTATGGTGGACTTTAGCAATATTGAAGGGCAGCGTTGTGTAAGTTTAACTTCTACACTTGTGTGTGGCGTTATGCTTACTGAGCAAATATCTGTGCCTACTACAGTTAGCATTTCACCTTCGGGCAAGTTGAAATTGGCATCAATGGTTACATTGTACGTTCCATTGTGACGCAGGGCCAAAGCTGCAGTTGAAAGCGAAATT
>JAYSWI010000364.1:0-4870 GCA_043718125.1 Flavobacteriales bacterium | reverse complement strand
ATGCTATGGCAAGTGCTGCATCTTGTTTCGAAAATTATTCTGCCATTTTCTTCTTTTTCAGACAGTGCAATTTCTCCTTTCAGAAACAAATCGTATTTGGATGAAAATTCATTTAAGAAACTGCTGGATTCTAAAAGTGCAATTGATTCTGTCAAGTTCTTGTATGCCTGCTCAATGTTTTTTATTCTTCCGAAAACCTTTTTGTAAAGTTTGTAATAAGGTGCTTTTTTTATTTCATTCACTAGCATTGTAGTGTCCGTATTGTTCATTTCTGCGACATTGAAAAATGGACCTGAAAGTTGATGTTCCAGCGTGTTGGACCTGCCATCCCAAAAGAATCCACCACGCCAAACACCGGCCACTTCATCGTATTTCAATGCTGGTGTATAGGATGTGTATGTCAGAGTTTGAGAATTTCTATTTACAAAAAAGCCGCTCAACATTCCTTCGCTTACTGCTGCATGGTCTGGATCGCTAAATGCCGTTTTTGGCGCGTGGCAAACTGTGCAAGCCTGACCATCAGGATTGCTTAACGCTTTATCAAAAAATAGCTGCCTTCCTATTTCAATTTTTTTTTCGATCAATTGCTCCGGTGTCCACTTCTTTTTTGAAATAGATAATCCCGACAATACCAAGAAAAGAAAAACAAAAAACAAAACACGCAAAATCATAGGACGCAAATGAAAGATGAGTGCCAAATAAATCCGACATAAATTGTATAAAAACTCAGCCCATATTTCTAGTTTCGCAAACATGATAACGTTATCGTGCATACTCTATAAATTTGGTGACAAGGGAGAAAAAACCGGTTGGACATACCTTGTAATTCCAAAAGACATTGCTTTAAAATTAAATCCTACAAATAAGAAATCTTTCAGAGCAAAAGGCACTATGGATGCTTACACCTTTCAGCAAATTGCACTTATACCTATGGGCGAAGGCGAATACATTATTCCAATAAATGCAGAAATGCGGAAGGCGTTGAAGAAAAAGGAAGGCGACATTGTAGCCTTGTCAATAGCGAAGGACAATGCGTCCTTTGCCTTGAGCAGCGACATGATGATTTGCCTCAAAGAAGATGAAACTGCATTGGCGCACTTCCAGAATCTAAATGGCAGCCATCAAAAATATTTTTCAAAATGGGTGGACGGTGCTAAAAGCATTGATACCAAAACCAAACGCATTGGAAAAGTGTTTTTTGCAATGCAAAACAAAATGGACTTTGCACAAATGATACGATACTTTCAGGCAAAGAATTGAAGAGCTATAGAACTATCAAAGTATTGATCTGCCTTCACCACCTAATCAATAAATGTCATAATGCTTTATCGTTCAATTGTTCGCACGTTCAATTGTTCGCACGTTCAATTGTTCGAATTTTCATTTGTTCGAATGTTCAATTGTTTGCTGTCTTAGGCGGTTTCATGGTTGCCTAAAGTGCTGAGGTGCATGATAGGTCATCGCACACCCACATGCTAAAGCACGTGGTTAGGTCATCGGAATTTTTTTTTTGGCGGGCTGAAGCCCGCATGATGCCTTAGTGATTTTTTACTGCTTTTTTCTTTCCATGTTGACCCTTTTTTTTGGTCAATCTATTGCAGTCACGGACATAACATCTGAAGTCTAATAGGTATTCTCTTATCATCCTTGTTGCACACCATTATTTGAAGAACCATTTTTTTTTGATTCAGTAGTGCCTTAAGTTTTACCCATCGTCCATGCACTGAGCATAAAGGATGCAATATTTATTGGTTGGACAACCACAGTGTTACAACTGGTTAAAAACACATTGTTACAAAATATGTCGAGCTTGTGGCTCTAAACTATTTTGTTCTTATGCCTAGAGCATCAATCATCGCAGCGCACACCAATCAGTAAGTACTTTTCACCCCATGTTCCTTCTCAATTGAAAGAATATTGTAACATGAAATTTTCTACACTTATAGTTTTATTGTTCGTTGGTATCAAGTGTTCAGCACAGATGGTGGTGATCATGCCTGCTGAAACAAAAGCGCAATGGAACGAGCTTTCTGACCTTAGCAAAAATTTTGAAACATTAAGCCCTTCTGACTACCAACAATTTCCAATTTACAAATTGAAAAACGGCATCTTTTTGTCGCTAATGGGCAAAGTAAAAGGCAATCCAAATTGGTATGCATTGACTTCACTTGGCGTGCTGCGCGGTAGTCAAATTGGAAACATTGCTACCATCAAAGTTCCACTTCAAATACTTAATGATGTGAATTTCGATTCGGTTTTTTCTTACCTAGAAATACCCGCGAAGATTGCGCCTGACTTAAACAGGGTGAGAGTAGATGTCCATGCAGACAGTGTTCAAAATGGTTGGAATTTGCCCGAAGCATATTTGGGAGAAAATGTTTTGATTGGTGTAACAGATTGGGGTTTTGATTACACTCACCCCATGTTTTATGACACCTTGTTACAGGCTACACGCATAGTAGCGGCATGGGATCAGTACAAGCAAGCGGGCGAGCAGCCCATCAATTTTGCTTATGGTGTGGAGTACAATTCCATTGCTGAATTGCTTTTGGCGGGTAGCGACACTGCCAATATTTATAGCTACCACACACATGGCAATCACGTGGCGGGCATAGCAGGCGGCAGCGGTGCAGGCACTGAGTTTCGTGGCATTGCGCCCAAGTCGGGTTTCCTTTTCACCACTTTTTTGGTTGATGCCGCTTCGGTGCTTGACGCTTTTTCTTGGATGAAAGAAAAGGCAACACAAGAGGACAAACGACTTGTGATCAACATGAGTTGGGGCCTCTATTGGATAGGTACTTTGGATGGCACTTCGCTTTTATCTCAAGCCATTGATGCGCTTTCCAATGAAGGTGTTGTTTTCGTTAGTTCAGGGGGAAACAATGGTGATAACAATTTTCATATCAACAAAGAATTTGATAATGATGTGATGACCTCACGCATCGTTTTTGACTCCTACGCCAACCCGAACTTATGGGGCGAAAGCATCACCATCTGGGGCGAACAAGGTAATCAATTTGATGTAAAATTGCAGATATACAACAGTGGAAATACCTTGCTTTCAGAATCGCCCATTTATTCCACCCAGTTTGCTCCTGCATATTTCGATTCGATACTTGTGATAAATGATGACACCATTTATTTCAACCTGACCACAGAAGCCATCCACCCGCTCAATGCTAGGCCACATATCCGATTGAGAGTGAAGAATACGAACACTACTTATAGAGTGATTCTCTATGCAACGGCCGTCACAGGTACTGTTCATTTTTGGAACCTCGTTGAGCTAACCAATGGCGTGGGCAATTGGGGATTGGATTTTATTTCATTCGGAACCACAGGCGCAGCAGGCGATGCCAACAACAGCATTGGCGAACCGGCTTGTACCGCAAGTGTAATAGCGGTGGCTGCATACAGTGCCGGTTATCTTAGCTCTGGAGGCAATCTACTGGGCGGGCAATTGGCTGAATTCTCTAGCATCGGCCCTTTGATAACGGGTGCGATGAAACCCGATATTGCCGCCCCTGGTGTAAACGTAGCCTCAAGTATTTCATCCTTCACTGACGCTTCCTATACTCAATTTGCAACCATCAATTTTAATGGCGTGGACTATGACTTTGCGAAATTCTCCGGCACCTCCATGTCATCGCCTTGTGTGGCAGGAATAGTGGCCTTGCTGCTCGATGCAAATCCCAACCTTACACCAGCAGAAATAAAGACAATATTGCAAACCACAGCGCGCGAAGACAACCACACAGGCGACATAACACCGCCCGGTGATGTGCGCTGGGGTTATGGCAAAGTGAACGCCTACCAAGCAGTGCTGATGGCTTTGACAATGGTTGAAGTGAGAGAAATAACTGCGTTGCCAGAGGTGTTGATATCACCCAATCCAACGAATGACTTTGTGAACATATTGATGAAGGATGAACACGAAGTGATAACAGTAACCGCTATCGGGATGGATGGAAAACGGACTGCACTGCAAGTGGAAAAGCAGCGGGTGGATTGCAGCAAGTTGGCTAGTGGGGTTTATGTGTTGGAGGTATCGCAAAAAGGGCTAACGCATTTCACCGCCTTGATAAAGCTGTGAGTCACCGCAATAAAAAGCACGAGTTTCAACTTCGATGCAATAAACAAGACCTTTAAATTGTCTATTGAATTACCATTTTTCCAGTAAGCAATTCTTCATTATTAAAAACACGAAGAGTGCAGGTACCCGCTGCGAGGTGTGAAAAATCAACTACTAGACTTACTGTTTGCTCCGAAACGATTTGACCGACAGCATTCAATACCTGCATGGTGTATTTCTCATCCAATATAGCTTGGTCTATGTCTAAGTTAAACTTGCCAGCATTTGGGCTAGGGTAGATATTAATTGTCTGCACTGTTGTGAAGGTCTGCACGGGTTGTTCCTCAACGAAAACAAGATCGTCTGTAGCCAGAATGGTACCATTGAGACCGCAGGTGTAACCCCTTGTGCCGCTTGGAAATGCGCAGCCAAACTGTCGGAAAGAATAACTCCCTACCAAATCCCAGTTATCACCAGAATCAGTGCTTTTCATTATGGTGCTTGTATTGTTAAAAATACTACCACCTGCCACAAATATTAAATCGTCTGCAAGGATGCGCAGGTTGGCTAAAAAATTAGCGGCAAATGTCTCTTGAGTCCAAGTATCACCACCATTAACGGTTTTCAGAATAATCCCAGTATTGCTAGATATATCTCCACCTGAGATATAACCAACATTATTATCCACAAATTCAATACTGAATAAGTGAGAAAAATTTGTACCTGATGTTATTGGGTTCCATGTTAATCCAGCGTTGTTAGTTTTCAGAATCATGCCGCCTGCACCCACAATGAAAC
>JAYSWI010000363.1:0-4879 GCA_043718125.1 Flavobacteriales bacterium | reverse complement strand
AGAAAAGATGATAAAGAAATGAATAGAACCCCAGCGGGGTTCAATATTTGGATCTAATGTGCTTGCTATAAACATTGGAATTCTTCGGATTCCGTCTTTGATACTTGTAAACTGCGAAAGAATCAGATTGTTTTTTATTGAAACATTTATTGCAAACACCCCGACTAGCAATGGTCGGGGTTTTTGTTTAAGAAAAAGGAAATCGGATTTAATATTGCCAACATTAGCTAAGAGCCAATATAGAAGATCAAAAAATCCGTGCAAATCCGTTGATACTTGTCACGCTTCTTGCGTATTCTAAAAAAAGGGAATTAGGAATTTGGGGTCAGGAATTAGTGGAATAACAAAAATCATAAATCAACCATTTGAAACTCCTACACCATCAAAAACAAGCATACAACGACATCATCCGCAACGTGCAGGACGACATAGACCTACTCGCTTATGATGCCTTCGACTGTGCCATCATTATATACAAAGCAATAAGCGGCAAGCGTGTGGCCCCAGGCCAAATACCTGCACAGCACTTACTGCAGCAAGTTTCAAATCCACTCTTCAACCAACTTTTACAACTAAGCCACCAAGCCACAAGCACCCACCAAACACTCCAACAATATTGGCGCAACACCCCCGAATACAACAAAAATAAAAGCGACCACTTCGAATATGAGCAAGTAAGACTCAACTCACCATTGCGAGTAGTAGGAAAACAAGGCAGACCAGCAAGCCTTGTTCAAAACAAAATTCTCCAACTAAAGCCAAACCAGCGCAAAAAAATGGAAAAGATGCTGCGACATCGCTGCGACCACATCTTGGCCCACACTACGCTGCTTGCAGCAGAAAGCTGCTACCGCGACCAAACCATAGAAGCCATCGAAAACAATACCGACTTCCACATCACCACCACCATGCTATACACCTGCCCCGACCCAATGGTGCAAGCCATCACAACTCTTGTCCAAAACGCGCAAACAGTCCTATTGGCCACAGCCCTTTAGTGCCAGTTCATCTTCTCATAAAAGATGGAGTTTGAAGCAATTTTTTGTTATACCCTTAGAGTAGCTGTTTAGGCGAAGCGAGCGAAGCGAAGATTGGCCTAAAACAGATACCGATACGGTATAATGTGCTTGCTATAAACATTGGAATTCTTCGCATTTCATCATAGATACTTGGAAACTGCGAAAGAATCAGTTGGAATATTTTGAACTAATGAATCGTATCACTTGGTGTAATGCAGCATACACCATTCATCTTTTAGTTGTTGTGAAGTAAGTTTCCACCCCAATGATTGAGCAATTTCATGAATGTCTTTTTTGTCGTTGAGATAAAAGCCGCTGAGTAAAATAGCGCCACCGGTGTGCAGTGCTTTGTTATACAAGTGCATATCGCGAGTAAGAATATTTCGGTTGATATTGGCCAGAATCAGATCGTAATTCATGTCTATCGTAATCGCTTCTGCTCCGCCCATTATGCAATGAATTTGATTGCACTTATTGCGTTCAATATTTTCTAAAGCATTTTCAAAAGCCCATTCATCTATATCGATGGCATCGCAATGTGAGGCTCCCAATTTTTGGGCAGCTATGGCCAATACTCCAGTGCCGCTGCCCATGTCCAATACCTTTTTATTTGATAAATTCATTGTCATCAATTCAGAAATCATGAGATGTGTGGTGCCATGATGTCCGGTGCCAAAAGACATTTTTGGTTCTATAATTATTTCTAATGGGTAGGTAGCAAGATTGAGATGAAATGGTGCGCGAATCAAACAACGATTATCGACAATGATTGGATCGAAATTTTTTTCCCATTCTGCATTCCAATTGATATCGGGCATTGTTTGCACCCGCCATGCTATCAATTGGTTGTCCATTGCCGCAGTCATCAGGTGCTCAAGCATAGCCGGCTTGAAATCCGCAGTCGGTATGTAAGCTTGCAAGCCACTTTCTATTTCTTCAAAACTATCGAAACCCATCTCTGCCAATTCCGCTATCAATATTTCGCGGGCGGGTAGCAATGGTTGAAGTTCAAAATTTACCTGTGTGTATTTCATGCAGCACTTCGAATGATGGTTGCAAAATCTTTTGCTTTAAGTGAAGCTCCACCCACCAATGCGCCATCCACATTGGGGCAATCGAATAGTTCGGAGCTGTTTATTGCGTTTACACTTCCACCGTATAGTATAGATATTTCTTCGCAGGCATTGTCACCAAAATGAATGGCCAACTGTTCGCGAATGAAAGCGTGCATTTCTTCGGCCTGTTCGTTGGATGCAGTTACGCCAGTTCCAATGGCCCAAACAGGTTCATAAGCCACCACAATTTTTTTCATCTCGTCTGTTTCCAAATGAAAAAGCGAATGTTCCATTTGATGCAGAATAGTTACAAAATGTTTGTGTGCATTTCGTTCTTCTAATACTTCGCCACAGCAGAAAATAGGGTGAACGTTATTGCGCAAACAGGCATCAATTTTTTTTCCGATCATCTCATGCGATTCATGAAAATATTGTCTTCGTTCGCTGTGTCCAACTATGCAATATTCCACATTCATGTCGTGCAACATGGCAGGGCTTATTTCGCCTGTAAAAGCACCATAATCGTGATGGCTACAGTTTTGCGCAGCCAACGTATAGCTGCTATGGCGCAACATTTCAATATTGGCCAAGTAAAGCGAAGGCGGAGCAATAATCACTTTTACATGCTCCGGAAAATCCTGATTATAGGTGTTGAGATCGATAACAAGT
Source organism: Flavobacteriales bacterium (assembly GCA_043718125.1). Taxonomy (GTDB): domain Bacteria; phylum Bacteroidota; class Bacteroidia; order Flavobacteriales_D; family Sanyastnellaceae; genus JANNVZ01. The sequence continues at coordinate 2,136 of JAYSWI010000363.1, read as the reverse complement.
TCCACTGCTTCACTTATGGTTTTGTTCATCTTCCAGTTGCCCGCTACTATTTTTTGTCTCATTGCTTTTTTAGATTCTATGATTGGACAAACGTAATGAAACAAAAATGGGTGGACTCCATGCGCCCACCCATTTTGTATCTATTCTTATTTCAAAAAAAGTACTATTTCACGTCCCTCACTTCATTCTCGTCCATGGTATTCATATCTGCATTTTTATTTGCTGTTATTTTGCTGTGATAGCGGCTGTATCCGAAATAAATGAGTAATCCAAATACCATCCAACATATCGCAACAATTTGTGTCACATAGTCGAGTGAAACAAGCATGGCCATACAAACCAATATACCAAGCACCGGAACCAAAGGAACCAATGGGGTTTTGAAGGGGCGTTTGATACCCGGATTGGTTTTGCGCAACACCAATATGCCCATACAAACTAGCACAAAAGCAAGCAGCGTTCCGAACGAAGTAAGGTCGCCTGCTACGCTGCCAGGAATGAATGCTGCAAACAAACCAACAAATACAAATAGTATCCAATTGGATTTGTAGGGCGTTTTGAATTTTGGATGAAGTTCTGAGAATACTTTGGGAATAAGTCCATCATTACTCATACTGAAAAACACACGGCTTTGTCCCATCAGCATCACCAATATAACGGAGCTAAATCCTGCTAAAATGGCGATGGTGATAAACTTGGCCAACCAAACATGATCTACCATATAAGTCTGAATTGCATAAGCCACTGATGCTTCCCTTCCTTTGGTTGGGTCGGCAAAATCAGACCAGTTGGCCACACCTGTTAGCACATGTGCAAATAGTATATATAATATAGTGCAGACAACCAACGAACCCAAAATACCAATAGGCATATCGCGTTGCGGATTTTTTGCCTCTTGCGCTGCCGTGCTTACAGCATCAAAACCAATAAAGGCAAAGAACACTATGCCAGCCCCACGAAGCACTCCACCCCAGCCGTGCTGAAAAAATCCTTCGTGATCCGCTGTTCCCTCAGGTATCATATAAGGCACATAATTGTCACCATTGATGTAATGAAAACCAAGGGCAATAAATACAAGAACGATAGATACTTTGATGAACACAATGATGCTGTTCACTATTGCGGATTCTTGTGTGCCCTTTATCAAAAGCAAAGTCAAAGCAAGTAAAATGGACAAAGCAGGAGCGTTCATAGTTCCAGATTGTTTGGTTACCAATGAAGCCAAATTGACGGGCAATGAGTCAAACTGACTATCATTTAAAGTGAGCAATCCTTCTTTGACCGATGGGATTGGAACTGGCGTACTCACCCCTTCAATGATGGTGGCGGGTAATGATGCAAAGTGCGCAGCTACTTGAGAAATTGCACTTGCATCAAATACTTTATACAGGTGTTCAAAAGGTGAATGGCACCATTGGTAAGGTATGGCATTACCACCAAGCGAGACCAACAAATTATTGAGATACTCGCTCCAAGCAATACTGACAGTAGCGGCACCCAAAGCGTACTCCATAATTAATGCCCACCCAATAATCCAAGCTACAAGCTCGCCCATGGTGGTGTAAGCATAGGCATACGCACTACCCGATATGGGAAACATGGCTGCAAATTCTGCATAACACAAACCTGCGAAAGCACAACCAATGGCCGCAATCATAAATGAAATAGTGACTGCTGCTCCTGCGGCCTCAGCACTGGCTGAAGCGGTGCGCACAAAAAGGCCCGCACCAATGATTGCCCCTATGCCAAGCATCACAAGGCTGGTAGCTCCTAGCGTACGTTTCAGTCCGCCACCTTCGGAGTCGCGCATCATCAACTCAATTGGTTTTTTCATCCAAATTTTACTCATAAGATTTTGATTTGATTAGTTGTTTGCGACAATGATAAACATTCAGAATGAAAATGGATCAATTATACTAGGGCAATCGCATTATATATAACATCGCCAGCCTGATAAAGGAGCGAAAGAAGTTGATGTAAAGCTGAGCAACTGAGGAGCTTTCTGGGAAAAATGAAAAGCCCGATGAGTTATTTCCACAGCATCAAAGAACCGCGCATGGAACGTTGTAAGCTGCATCAGTTCGAAGACATTCTTTTCTTGACGATTGCCGCAGTGATTTGTGGTGCCGACAACTT
>JAYSWI010000362.1:0-4889 GCA_043718125.1 Flavobacteriales bacterium | reverse complement strand
GATCTCCGAAGGCATAAAATTGTTTGAGATAAATCCCTTTCAATGTAGTCAATTCATCAAGGACACGCGCAGCCGCATGGTCAAAACTCTCATCGTCTTGTACCAAATCACCGGGCAGTGCTGTTTGAAGTTTGGATACAGGTCTGTCCTTGCGCAATTGCTTTTGTTCGATGAGCAAAACTTTCAATTTTTTTTCATCAAATCCAAATACAACACAGTCCACCGATACGTCCATAGGGCTGGGTTCAAGTACTTTTATTTTTTCATCCATTGTTTTTCAATTGGCGGTTCAAAGAAACAAAAATATTTTGATTCCACTTAGTGTAGAAATTACACTAAGTTAGCCCGCTTATTCAAATCTGAAATTCATATTGACAATTTCTCTTTGAGAATTGAAGAAAAAATAGTTTCAGAAGCAAACATTTTTAGTTCAATTGGAATCGTTATTTTTTGTATAAAACTTAGATGAAAAAAATTGGTGTTTTGACAAGTGGTGGTGACGCACCGGGCATGAATGCCGCTTTGCGTGCCGTGATAAGAACATGTGCGTACAATAATGTATTGGTAGATGGCATTTTCAGGGGCTATCAAGGCATGATAGAAGGCGATTTTAAAAGTCTCAATGAACGTTCTGTTGCTCGCATACTTGGCCGTGGTGGCACCATGTTGAAGAGTTCGCGTAGTGCAGATTTTATGGATAAGGAAGGGAGAGCATTGGCTTTTGAAAATTTGAAAAAAAATCAATGTGATGCGCTCATTGCAATCGGAGGCAATGGCACTTTTACCGGAGCGCACATTTTTCATCAAGAGTTTGGTGTGGCTGTCATGGGAATTCCGGGTTCAATTGACAATGATTTGTGGGGCACTGATCATTGCATCGGTTTTGACACTGCCACCAACAATGTGGTGGATGCAGTAGATAAAATTCGCGATACTGCTACTTCGCACAACAGGTTATTTTTTGTAGAGGTAATGGGCCGCAACAGTGGATTTATTGCTTTGAAGGCTGGCATTGCAACCGGTGCTATAGCCATCGTTCTGCCAGAGGATGAAATGAGTGTGGATGAGTTGGTAGAAACTTTAAAAAGCACTGAAGAAAGTGGGAAAACAAGTTCGATTGTGCTGGTGGCGGAGGGCAGTAAGAGTGGAGGTGCTTATGAAATAGCGAAGAAGGTAACAGAAAAATACAGCGAGTATGAAACACGTGTTTCGGTTCTTGGACACCTGCAAAGAGGTGGGTCACCAAGTTGCTATGACCGTGTGTTGGCTAGTCGCATGGGTGTTGCAGCAGTAGAGGGCCTCATACAAGGCCGCAAAGATGTGATGATAGGAATAGTAAACGATCGCGAAACTTACACGCCTTTGGAAGATGCCATCACCAGAAGAAATTTGCCCAATAGAGATGAGTTGAGAATTGCACGGATACTTGCTATCTAAATGAAATGCTGAGGTACAAAGTACAAAGTATTAAGTACAAAGTATTAAGTACAAAGTATTGAGTACGAAGTATTGAGTACGAAGAATGCGGATAGTAAAAGTGTAGGACTAAAAACAGAAAACCAAAGGAGTAATTAGCAATAAAAACGTTGTACATATTACTTCATACTTATTACATAAAACAGAAGACAAACAACAAAAACAATTATGAAAAGAATAGCGATAAACGGCTTTGGAAGAATAGGAAGAATGTGTTTCAGAAGTTTGATGGAAAACAGGAATGTAGAAATTGTTGCAATCAATGATCTTACCGATATACCAACGTTGGTGCACCTGCTCAAGTATGATAGCGTGCATGGAAGGTTTGCATATCCCATATCGAGCACATCTGATAGCCTGGTAGTCAACGAAAAAACGATAAAAGTTTTTGCTCAAAAAGATCCGTCCACTTTGCCTTGGGGAACTCTAAATGTGGATGTAGTAATTGAGTCAACGGGAATTTTTACCGACAAAGAAGGCGCAACAAAACACATCACTGCGGGTGCTAAAAAAGTGATCATTAGTGCCCCCGCTTCCGGTGGCATAAAAACAATAGTGCTAGGTGTGAATGACGATCAGATCACTTCCGAAGATCACATATTGAGCAATGCTTCATGTACCACCAATTGCCTGGCACCGATGGCCAAGGTGCTGCACGACAATTTTGGAATTGAAAAGGGATACATCACCACCATACACGCATACACTGCCGACCAGCGGCTACACGATGCGCCACACAAGGACTTGCGCAGAGCCAGAGCAGCAGCACTCAGCATGGTGCCAACCTCCACAGGCGCTGCAAAAGCAGTAGGAGAAGTATTGCCGGAGCTAAAAGGAAAGCTAGATGGAGTGGCAGTGCGTGTGCCAACACCAGATGGTTCGCTTACGGATTTAGTGGCAATTCTTAGCAGAGAAGTTACAAAAGAAGAAGTGAACAAAGCGATGAAGGAAGCCTCAGAAAATGCGATGAAAGGCATACTTGAATATTGTACTGACCCTATAGTATCCATTGACATTGTGGGCAATCTGCACTCCTGCATATTCGATTCTGAATTGACATCAGCCAATGGCAACCTGGTGAAGGTGATGGGATGGTATGACAACGAAGCTGGATATTCAGCACGCGTTTGCGACTTAATTGCGAAAATTTAGAATTTGTTATTTGATAAATAATTCGAATTTCATCTTAAATCATTTTGAACAAGATTCATTTTCACAGCCTCATACAGATATAAACATTTTTCAATTAAACTATATGATTTTAATAGCAGATAGTGGTTCCACCAAATGCGATTGGGCCTTGATTGACACCAACGGGAATAGCATTGGAAATTTTCAAAGCAGGGGAATCAATCCTTATTTCCACAGTGCGGAAATAATTGAAAAAACGCTATGTGATGATCCGAAATTTCAGGAAATTAGAACAGCAGTAAAACACGTCTTTTTTTATGGGGCAGGCTGCTCTACTGATGAGATGCGCTCCATCATGCACCAAGGGCTTTCTGCATTTTTCACCAATGCGGAATTGTTGGTCGAGCATGATGTATTGGGGTCAGCCATGGCCACTTACGATGGCGAAAAATGTATCTCGTGCATCCTTGGCACTGGCAGCAATTCTTGTTACTTCGATGGTTTAGAAGTTTCGGAAGAGATACCATCATTGGCCTATATTTTAGGCGATGAAGGCAGTGGTAGTTATTTCGGTAAAATATTGCTTCAAGAATATTTCTACAAGAAGCTTCCTCAAGACTTGCACGTTGCCTTTGACGCAACATTTGCGCCTGACAAAAATGAAATCATGAACAAAATTTATCGTGAGCCACACGCCAATGTTTACCTCGCCTCATTTACAAAATTTATTGGGCAACATCGGGATCATCCGCATGTTCAAAAATGGGTGACAGATGGCTTTATTCATTTCATCAATATTCATGTAAAGTGTTTTCCAAATTGGAAAGATTTGCCTGTACATTTTGTTGGCAGTATTGCATTTCATTTTATGCCTTATCTGCTTGCAGCGGCTGATGAAACACGAATAAAACTTGGCCGAGTAGTTAAAAAACCTATTGAAGGGCTTGTGGCGTATCATGTTCGATTCAAGCTACCACAACTAATAGGATGATGCACAATCCGGAAAATTTCGCTGCCATATTTTTTTAACTGACATAAATAAAAAATCATGAAAAAAATCTGCATCATAGCACACGATAGCATGAAGCCAAAACTCGTTTCTTTTTTGAAGGAAAGGCAAGATTGGCTTTGGGGCAGAAAACTTATTGCCACCGGACTCACAGCAGAATTCATTCAGCACGAGGCTTTGAAAGTTGAAATAGAACATGTTCATGCCGGCCGCGAGGGTGGTTTTAAAGAACTAACCGAAAAAGTAGACAGCGGAGAAATAGCCATGGTCATTTTTTTTCGCGATCCCGAAATAGTTCAGGACTATGAGGCAGATGTGGTACAGCTTGTCAAGGCATGTATCAAACAAAATATTCCGCTTGCTTCCAACCCCGCTAGTGCCGAACTTTTGATAGTTGGACTTATTAAAATGGAGGCGGCTAAGAAGGTGGTTGTTTGATTCTGAGATGCGCAACTGTTTAATGTCTTTTAATAACACCACTCACTTCCCCCAACCCAACATTTCATCCACAGTGCCAGTTGTTACCGCATGATAGTTAGGTCTTGACTTGGCATAAATCTTCATCGCCAATTCCTTTTGATCGGTTTTTAACATCGCTTCGAATAATGGTGCTACAAATTTTCTGCGGCCCACTGATATGAGAAATGTTTCGAGACGATTGTAGGCAGGTGTGTATTTTTTCTCAATGCTTTTTTCTAACCAAGCGAATAGGACTTCATTATTTCCGATGTTTGTTATGTCAAAAGCCTTGTCCAATTCGGCCATTCTTGCCATTTTTATTTCATCAGAAATGTTGCTGATGAAATGATATTGCTCTTGATAGGTCCATTGTTTCCAAGGAATAAGAACAGCGGATTTGATACCGGCTTCCCAACCAATTCTCAGTTTGTCCACTGCTTCCAATTGCTGAGAGTTGACAATAGGAATATTTGACGGCAAGCCTTCACCATAAACCCATGCATCGATACCAATTTTTTTCTCGGCAGCAGCATCCACCAAATTTTTTCTTAAATAATCAAGAAATATTTCAGTGTCCATTACTTGAAAAGAATGTGAATTAAAGTATTCTTTCAAGAACGCATCAAATTTTTGACGGCCTACCGTTTCTTCTATCAACCGCAAGAAAAAATATCCTTTGTTGTATGCTATATCCGTCATGCCATCATCGGGGCTGCGGCCAGTGAGGGCAAGTTTTAATTTGGTGTCTTCTTTATGATCTGATTTTGAAATTTCTTCAATTGTTGCATCCAATTCTTGCCTCGAAAGTTGCGCA
>JAYSWI010000361.1:0-1716 GCA_043718125.1 Flavobacteriales bacterium | reverse complement strand
GACACCGTTCAACTAAAGCTGCTAGGGCCGCCTACCAATCGTTTTGAACCAATGGTAGTGCAGTGGAATGACACTTTTAGCGATACCGTTGAAATCCCGTTTTTTACTGAAGCACAAAACATTTCTTTTCAGTTGTTGCACAACTTTGATGATAAGATGACAACAGAATATGTTTCGCAGAAAACTTTTTTTGATGCAAAATGTAGTTTGGCCATCAAGGATAAAAATGCGTTGGTATTGCTTGAAGATTCGGTTGGCATCCTGGCGGAATTGAAACAAATAGATCAAGTTTTTAAAGTGGATGCAAAATGGAAGGCTGGAAAAAAATATCAACTCATTGTTTTACCAACAGCATTCACAAATGGCTCTGGTGCAACGAATGATACAATGCGTATTCAATTTACAACAGCCAAACCTCAGGATTTGGGTACCGCTGTTTTACATCTGAAAATTTCTGAAAATTGTAAATACAATGTATTAACACTGCGTGATAAAGCAGAAATAATTGTTTACACAAACACGAATGTTTCATCTGAAATATTGACAATAGGAAACCTTTTACCGGGGGAGTATTCTGCAACGTTATTAATCGACAACAACCAAAACCTACTATACGATTCGGCCTCATTGCTCAGCAAAACGCAACCCGAATTGATGAAAGTTTATCCCACTAAAATAAATATTAGGGCAAACTGGGAAGTGAAAATTGAATGGGAAATAAAATAATTCTTTTACTTATTTTCACTGAAATATTACAGTCCTTATCGCTTCACAATTTTTCTTATTCCACCTCTTTTACTTCATACGCACCCTTTACTTTGCCAGCATTGAAATTTGCTAAAAAAGAATGAACAACGAACGAATTGACAAGTACAAAATGAACACTGAAGAACGCGCAAACCATAAGCCTAAATCTTCCCCAATGATGCTTTGGTTGCCCATCGTTGTCTTTGCAACATTGATCATTGGAATTTGGATTGGCAGCGCATTTGGCGACAAAAACTTTATGCAGATCAAGCCTTCGAAAGATGACAATGCAAACAAGCTTGTGAGCCTCATTGATTTTATTGAAGACAACTATGTGGACAGCGTGAACAAAGGCCAATTGATTGAAGATGCAATACAAAGTGTGTTGCAAAATTTAGATCCACACAGTTATTATTTGACAGCTGATGTAAAGCAACAAGAAGAAGAAAAAATGAGTGGTAAATTTGAAGGAGTAGGCATAGAATTTCTAATACTTCGCGACACTTTGATGGTGGTGAAACCCATGGAAGACGGCCCAAGTGCCAAAGCAGGGCTTTTGGCTGGAGATCGAATTGTGAAGGTAGATGATGTGGATATTTCTGGCAAAGAAATGAACGCAGAAAAGGCACAAAAACTTTTAAAAGGACCTCGTGGCAGCGAAGTAAAAGTGACGGTAAAAAGGCTAGCCAACCCCGAACTTTTGACTTTTCAAATCGAGCGGGGCAACATCCCAATTGAAAGTGTGCCTGCCGCATTTATGATGAATGACAGCGTTGGCTATGTGAAAATAGAACGCTTCGCAGCCACCACCTACGAAGAATTTATGAAGGGAGTAGAACCCCTGTCAAAGAATGGATGCACAAAATTGATTATGGACTTGCGAGGCAACGGAGGTGGACTTATGGATCAGGCTGCACAGATGGTGGAAGAATTTCTAACACCCGGAAAAATGATAGTTTATACCGAAGG
>JAYSWI010000037.1:0-8360 GCA_043718125.1 Flavobacteriales bacterium | reverse complement strand
ATTTTGGCCAACTCCGCGATGCGTATTTTGATGTGAGTATTGACAAGAAGAATGAATTTCGCATAAGGATCGGCCAAAGCAAAGTGCCGTTTGGATTCGAGAACATGCAGTCGAGTCAAAACAGATTGCCATTGGACCGAAACGATGCGCTAAACAGTGCGGTAGCAAATGAGCGCGATCTTGGTGTATTCTTCTATTGGGCGCCAAAAAAAATCCGTGAACGTTTTTCCGAAATAGTAAAAACCGGGCTTAAGGGAAGTGGTGACTACGGTGTGTTTGGCATTGGCATATACAATGGACAAACAGCGAACAATCCTGAATTGAATGATGAGCCACACGCTGTGGCGCGTATCTCTTATCCATTTGCTATCAAAAATCAGGTGTTGGAAATAGGCGTACAAGGCTATACCGGCCAATGGGTGATGCCCTCTGCCAATCTTAACACTGGAGTGAAATCCAAAACGGATTTCACCTACTTGGATCAACGTGTAGCAGGAAGTATTGTATTGTACCCAAAGCCCTTTGGCATACAGGCTGAATACAACATTGGCAAAGGCCCAGAATTTAACACCGCCACCGACTCTATAGAAACCCAAGACCTAACAGGAGGATACATCACCATTAACTTCAAGACCAATATTAAAGGCCAATTGTTTTACCCATTTGTAAGAGGTCAATACTATGAGGGTGGCAAAAAGCATGAGAAAGATGCGCGTAGCTATACAGTGCATGAAATGGAGTTTGGTGTGGAGTGGCAGCCTTATCCCAATTTCGAGTTGGTAGCTATGTACACCATCAGCAACAGGCGCTATGAGGACTTTAAAAACCAAGATAACAAACAAGAAGGACAACTGTTGAGGCTCCAAGCGCAAGTAAATTTTTAGCCAAACGTATCGGTAGTTTACTATTAGACCATTTATTTATTGATGTAAAAAAATAGTCACGTTGGTATAACATGTCCTTAATGTTGCGGCATTGGAAGAGAAATTTGATATTACAGAAACCCCAATAAGTCAATAAATACATAACAGTATGAGCAGTACTTCGCAGCCTATAGAAAGACCCATAATGCAACGTTCACTCGATTTTGTTTTTCACGCATTGCTGCCAAAGGACAAAAAGTTTTACCCCCTATTTGACCAGGCAGCCGCCAATATGGTGACCATTGCTAAGGCGTTGGAAAGTGCCATGAAGGCCGATTCAGTTACGCGAATGGGTTCACATGCGGAAATTGACAGGTTAGAAAAACAAGGGGATGAAATAACCCATGCAATAATGAATGAGGCCAGCCTTACTTTCATAGTTCCTTTTGACAGAGAGGATGTGCAGCACTTGGCTATTGCTATTGATGATGTGGTGGATTATATCTGCGGCACCTCTAAGCGCATGGATTTATATAAAGTGCATCAAATAACCCCGGTGATGATCAGCCTATCGGAAATCATTGTGAAATCGGCAGTAGAGTTGCAGCAGGCCATACTCAGTATGCGAAGCTTGCGCAACAAGGGCATTGTGAGAAACCATCTTGAAAAAATAAAAACCTTCGAAAACGAAGCAGACAAAATAATGAACGATGCCATAGCAGCTTTATTCAGGGATGAAAAGGACGCCATGTACATTTTGAAAATGAAAGAGGTGATCAACTTCTTGGAAGAAGCTACCGACAAATGTGAAGATGCTGCCAACGTGATTGAAAGCGTGATTGTGAAGTATTCTTAATGCATTCAAAATGTCATAGACTGCATTGTAATAATTATTTGGTTCAATAAAAATGGCCGCTGCAAAGCGACCATTTCTGTTTTTAATTGAATCTTTTTCTATCAATCCACTATCAACATGGCATCGCCATAACACATGAAACGGTATTTGTTTTTGATGGCTTCATTGTATGCGTGCATGATCAAATCATAACCACCATAAGCGGTAACGCACATGAGCAGAGCGCTTTCAGGTGCATGAAAATTGGTAATGAACGCATCACAAATACGGAATTCGTGAGGCGGATAGATGAAGGTGCTTACCCAACCATCGAAAGGCTTCAATGTTCTTTGGGTGCTTACACTACTTTCTATACCGCGCAGCACGGTGTTGCCAACGGCACACACACGGTGTCCACCAGCAATGGCTTTATTCACCGCATTGGCAGCATCTTCGGTGATTATGCACTGTTCACTTTCCATCTTGTGTTTGGTAAGGTCTTCCACTTCTACTTGCTTAAAAGTGCCAAGCCCTACGTGCAGGGTAAGTTCTGTTAGATCAACACCTTTTATTTCGCAACGCTTCACCAGCTCGCGTGTGAAATGTAGACCAGCCGTTGGAGATTGTATAGAGCCTTCGTACTTCGCAAAAATGGTCTGATACCACGTGATATCACCTTCCTCGTTGGCACGTTTTACATATTTAGGTACAGGCAGTTCACCCAATCGGAATATCAATTTTTTGAAATCATCGTGCGAACCATCATAAAGGAACCTGAGTGTTCTACCACGCGAAGTGGTGTTGTCTATGACCTCGGCCACCAGCTCGTCATTCTCACCAAAATAGAGTTTATTGCCAATACGAATTTTGCGGGCTGGCTCTACCACCGTGTCCCACAGCAATGCTTGTTCATTCAATTCGCGCAGCATAAACACTTCCACCATGCTGCCTGTTTTTTCTTTATTGGCATATAGTCGTGATGGATTAACGAGACTGTTATTGTTGACCATGATGTCGCCTTCATCGAAATAATCGAGCACATCTTTAAACATTTTGTGTTCGATAAGGCCGGAGTGTTTGTGCACCACCATCAAGCGGCTTTCATCACGGTATTTTACTGGGTAAGAAGGAATCAGTTCCTCAGGCAATTTGAACCTGAACTGACCTAGTTTCATCATGGAAATCAATGTAGTAAGTTTTAAAATTTGGGGGGCGAATGTAATCTTTTCAAATGCCTTTGTAAAGAGAAAGTTTTGAAATCCCTATCAAATGGGGCTTGTAGAGTGTTAGCGACCTGTTTTTGTTGCTGAAATTTAGCTTTTCTGAAACAAAAAAAGAAAGCACTATGACGTTTCTACATTTTGCTCCAACAGCTTGGCAAGTTGACTCAATACTGCGTCTATCGTAAGGGCATCTTTCAAATAGAAGGGCAAGGCGGCTGTTCTGCACAACGCTTTCAGGTATGCGCCACTGTTTAGTTTTTGTCCAAAGTCGTTGGCTATGCTTCTTATATAAGTGCCTTTGGAACACCTGATACGAAAGTCGGCCTCAAGGCCCGAAAATCGTGTTATTTCAAATTCATAAATGTTGACTTGGGCCGTTGGAATGTTCACTTCTTCACCAGCCCTGGCGGAGAGGTAGGCACGTTTGCCATCTACATGTTTTGCGCTATAGTTTGGAGGTCTTTGCATCTGCAAACCCACAAATGTTTTTGCTGTTTCTATCAACAATTCACTATTGAGATGCGCAGTATTGAACTCTCCTTCGGGCAAAGTTTCCAAATCGAAACTAGGTGTAGTTTTTCCAAAAACAAAAGTGCCGATGTATTCTTTTTCACCCGCCTGCAATTCATCAATACGCTTTGTAAACTTTCCGGTGCAAACAACAAGAAGTCCTGTGGCCAATGGATCAAGCGTACCGGCATGGCCAATCTTAAACTTTTGTTTGTGGCCTTGTTCATTGTTAGGAATTTTTACATTGTTGCGCACAAACCCTTTTATGCGGTTGAGCGCATCAAAGCTGGTCCAGCCCAATGGCTTGTCAATAAGCACAAGCGAACCTGATACAAATTCTTCGATGGATTGGAAGGAGTTGGGTTGCAATGGAAAGTTTTTTATTGTTGGGCTGCAAACTTAGTAGGCACAACCCTCACAAACCCCTTGTGATCCACGCTCCCCTTCCAACCCGTGTTGTACCAGCCTTGCACTAATGTGGGATTACATTCTATGTCATCGGTTTTAGGGGGTGCAATACTTGAACCTTTCACCCAAAGCACTCCCACTTCGTCATTGCTCAACTCTTTGGTTGGGTCATTTTCATTACAAGCTTTTATTGCAACACCTGGCAATGGTTTGCCAATTGTTCCTTGCACAAAATTTTCTTGTTCCAATATTTTCCCAGCAATATCTTGGCCCTGGTAGTTGTGAATGTTGGCAGCAAAAACAGACGATGTTTCCATCATACCAGCGCAAAGCATCACCTGCACACCTCGCTGCACAAGGGTTTGAACAGCGTGCTGGTCTGGATGCACATCGGCAGTAAACACCGTGATAAGAAAAGGAATATTTCGTATTTGCGATTCTTTGGCGATAGCGTTGAGTTGTTTTGGAGATGCAAGAACAAGTGAAGGCTCGGTGGTAAATAGTTTTTTGATATAATAGTCCACGTTGTCCTGATCATCTACAATGTCCAATTTAAGATCTGAAATAAGTGGCAATAAGAATTCAAGCACGTATCCATAAACGTTCGAAAGTTCAATATTGGCAAGTAAAAGACTTCCACTTTGGAAATGATATACTTGACGCAGCGATGTAAGAACAGCAAGCAAGTTGCGATGTGTGAGCGATACACAACGCATTTCTTCGCGGTTCTTTTTTTGAAAAAATATAGACACCACATCATCAAGCTTGGCAGGTTTGCTCCACCATGATGAAACGTGTTTGCCAATAGAATTCATTTGTTTGAAAACAACATTTAGTTTGCTGCCCGATGCAATAGATTGAAGCATGTCTTCCAAATAAATAATCTTGTCAGCATTGGGTGCATATTGGGTGAAATGCAGATCGCGTGTGGTAATGAGCGTGCTAACTTTTGCCTTGTTGCATACATAAAGTCGTTCTTCGTTCGAAAAATCTGGGTCAATGTTGATGCTCGTTTTTTTGTTTACTAATAACCATAAATTTATTAGATAAGATTGGATGCCCTTGGGAAGCAAGATGGCAACACGATTTTCGTTTTGAAGCGTTTCGTCCATCACGTTATTCAGTTGCCCAAGCCTTTTTTTGAGCGTGTCAAATTCCAATTTGGAATCACTAGAGTACCACGCCCCAACGGTGGCACCTTGCAATTCATCCAACAGACGCAAGTCCAAAGTTTTCATAGAGCTGATGCGCAATTTGAAATTTTCAACTTCCATTTCTTTCATTTTCTGACGCAGCATAAAGGCGGAAACTTGCCCTGCTATCGGCATACCGATGTTTACCAAAACCTCTCGTCTCATTGTTTTGAAAGAAAATTTCTCTGCTTTTTTTCTGCCACCCCGAAAGGTGAAGGGCGTGCCTTGCACATTATCGAAATGCAACGGAATTACAGGAGCAGAAATCATGGAAGAAATGTGTTCAACACCTTTTTTAAATTCAAGCAACTGACCCGTTCTGGTAACAGTGCCTTCAGCAAAAATCACAACAAGGTGTCCTTCATTTATCTGTGCCATGACTGCTTGGTTGAAGGCTTCCAAATTGTCCTTGCCACTACCCGCTCCGATAGGGATGAAGTTCATGCCCTTCATGATCCAATGCAGTCCCGGTTTGTGATATACATCCGCATTCATCACAAAACTTACATAGCGCGGAACAGAGCTGACAAGCAGCACAAAGTCCATGTAGGAGGCGTGGTTGGCCACAAGTAGGGCACCTCCTTTATTAGGAATATTGTCAACACCACGTATGCGCAGGCGGTAAACGCAGCGACCAATGGTGCGCACTATACCGCGTAGCAACCATGCAAGAACTTTGTACATGAAGGATTTCATTGGCCAAATGAATGGTGGCACATTGGCCATGCAAAATAAACTTTGATGGTTTCCGTACTTCGATTTGTTCTTTTTTTTGTGAAAACAAAACAGTAATATCAATATAATAAGTATAATTTATCTGTCTCATTGCAGACCACTTTTATCAAATAACGTACTTTCGAAACATGGACTTTTTAGAACAAACCATCGAGCATTTGGCTTCTGACGAGCAAATTGATTTCAAAACATTTCTACAAAAACAAAAGGAGAATAGAAAGGACTTGAAACTTTTTGAACTACTTGCAAGCCACAAATCATACACGCCTTATGAGCTGGTGCAGAAACTCGATACCACCAACCTCAACGCCTATCACAGTTTGCGCAAGCGTTTGATGAAACAACTCTATGAATTTATGGTTTTGCGTCAATTGAAATTTGACGCCACAAGAGAAAGTAGCGTGATGGGTTACTTGTCTATGTCGCAGTTCATGTTGCAGAAAAATGCATATTCAGTGGCCGCATATTTTTTGAAAAGGGCCGAAAACACTGCCTTGCAAAATCACCAATATGATCTGCTGGACAACATCTACAATGTACAAATTTCGAATGCAGAAAAATTACAAACAGATTTGGCAGATGTAATTGCAAAATGGAAACAGAACACCAATCGGTACCAATCGCAGCAGCGTTTGAGTATAGCTTATAGTTTGATCAAACAACAGCTTGCAACAGCTCGCAAGCAAGGCACCATGTTGAATATAGAAGAAATAGTAACTTCTGTTTTTCGAGATTTTCAGATTACAACCGAAGAAGCAAATACTCCGGAGTTCATGTACAAACTTGTTAGTATGGCACGCAGCGCAGTCATCAGCAATAAGGATTATCACCGTTTCGAGCCTTTCATTGTTCGCCTTTTTTTAAGGCTTAAAAAAGCCAATTTGTTTACCCGTTCCAATGCAGAATTTGAACTTGGATTTCTTTACATGATGTCGCATGTCTATTACCGCAACAAAAAATTTGAGCAAGCCGATGAGCAATTGCAAGCAATGGAAAAGGTCTATAGCATCAGAACATTTCGCAATATGGAACTCTTCAGTAAATACATTTCAATGAAGTCTGCCATTGCAAGTTTCAGTGGAAGAAATGAAGAATCGATCCAGCTATTAAAGACCACGCTTGCCGACAAAACAATTCGCATTCCATCGCTTGAAAGATTAAATATGGAATTGAATTTAGCGGTGTATTATTTCCAAGGAGAGGACTATAAAAGGGCGAATAGAACCATCATTGACATTGGGCACACCGACCATTGGCTCGAAGAAAAGATGGGAATGGAATGGCGATTTAAGAAGAATATGATAGAAGTAATTGTACAAATAGAATTGCTGCATGAAGACATTGCACTTTCAAAGATTGCGACCATCGAAAAACATTTTGCATCCTTTTTTAAACAGCCTGCATATAGCCGCGCCAAGTTGTTTCTCTCATTTATAAAACGCATAGTGAACGACCCGTCCATCATCGCGTCTAAGGAATTTGCTGAACACGTAAAAGCAGCTCAGATGGCCTTGCCCGAGGAGAAGGAAGACTTGCAAGCCATTACCTTTTTTGCGTGGCTCAAAGCACGAATGAAAAAAAGAAATTATTACGAAACGCTATTGGAGGTGATGCGCACCAATGATTTTGGAAGTAAGAATTGATGTCCTGAAACCAGCAAAAATGGTAAGCTTTGAAGCAAGCCGAAAATCATCAACGTTCAAATCCGAAATAGCATGTTGCAATACTTTCGCGCCCTTCAACTCACCCTATGATATCCGATCTTCAATCCTACTTTAAGCGGCTGTGGCCTTTATGCCGCAGCATTACGGGAAATGGCCTGCGCGAGTCGCTTCAAATATTAAATGAAATTGTTCCGCTCGAAATAAATGAGGTACCTACCGGCACCCGGGTTTTTGATTGGACTATTCCAAAGGAATGGAACATAAAGGAAGCATATATTATCAATCCAGAAGGGAAAAAGATTGGCGATTTTTCTAAGAATAATTTGCATCTGATGAATTACTCAACACCTATCAATGCAGAGTTAAGTTATGAAGAGCTTGCAGCGCATATCCATACCATTCCCGAAATGCCTGGCGCGATACCATACATCACCAGTTATTACAAAGAAAATTGGGGCTTTTGTTTATCGCACAATGAATGGCAGCTACAAAAAAAGGAAGGCACTTACAAAGTAGTTATTGCAAGCTCGTTGGAAGAAGGGTCGCTAACTTATGGCCAAAGTGTATTGAAGGGAGAAACCGAAAAGGAGATTTTTTTTTCGACCTATTTGTGCCACCCCAGTATGGCCAACAATGAGTTGAGTGGGCCTTTGGCAGCAGCGTTTTTGTATCGCAAAATTGCAGCCATGCCACACCGCAAGTTTACTTATCGTTTTTTATTTGCTCCAGAAACCATTGGTGTGATAGCATTTCTTGAACAGCATGGAGCAAGCCTTAAAAAAAACATACAAGCGGGCTACGTGCTCACATGTTGTGGCGACAGTGGCAACTTCACATACAAACGAAGCAAGCTACGCAATGGTGCTGCTGATCTGATAGCAGAACATGCCCTGCAATTTTCAGGAAAAAAACATCGGGTGATAAACTTC
>JAYSWI010000360.1:0-4907 GCA_043718125.1 Flavobacteriales bacterium | reverse complement strand
CATATCGAAATCAACCGTTACCCTCCCCCAATCACTTTATCCATTCCAATTTGCCCATGTCCACTTTGGTTTTAAAAACACCAATGGCCACAATAGCTTGATTTTTTTCTATTTCTATCACCGTACCTGTTTGCTTGGTGTTTTGCAGGCGCACCAATGAACCAAGTTTTATTGCTTCCTTTCTCTTCTGCTTTTTTTCAGTATAGTCAATGTGCTTGCTCAGTTTTTTTTCTACACTTCGTTTCAATCTTTCTTCTTCCAGTTTGGCCTTTTCCATGGCCACATATTTTTTTATCTCTTCAAGCACTTCTTTGTTTTTGCTGTGCAAATTGTAGCTCTCAATAAACTGCGCAAGCCGTTTTCCATGACTCAAATATTTGTTGTTTCGCTCAATTGTTTCTTGTTGCTTTTCTAATTTCTCTTCCAGCTTTTCCTTTTTCTTTTCGTAATCTAAAATGGTTGTGCTTGCATGCACACCTGCTGTTTGTGCAATTTTCGAAAGCTCTTGAAGTGTGTTTTTTTCTTCTTGCAATGCCGCTAACATTCCATCCATTTGCACCTTCTGGTTGCTTAATTTTTTCTTCGCAGAATCAATTATTTTTTTGTCAATACCATTCATTTCCGCAACTTCAAAAGTGAATGAACTGCCTGGCTGGCCCAGCGACAACTGATAGGTAGGCTCAAGGGTTTTTGAATTGAACAACATACAAGCATTCATAGCATGAGGCAACTCAGCCGCCTTTATTTTTATGTTGCTGTAATGTGTTGTAATCACTCCAAACGATTTTTTCTTATACAGCTCCTCGAAGAAAACTTCCGCCAAGGCACCGCCCAAATCTGGGTCGCTTCCTGTTCCGAATTCATCCAGCAGCACCAAACTATTTCTGTTGGCAACTTCAAGAAAAAGTTTCATTCGCTTCAAGCGATAACTATATGTGCTTAGTTGATTTTCGATACTTTGGTTGTCACCAATATCAGTAAGTACCGCATTGAAGAACGACATTTTACTCCCTAAAGCTACCGGCACCAACAGGCCACATTGCAACATTACTTGCAAGAGACCAATAGTTTTTAACGTAATACTTTTGCCACCTGCATTAGGCCCTGTTATCACCAACATGCGACTGCCGCTGTCCATAGTTAATGTCTGAGCAAAAGTTTTTCGCTTCAGTTTTTTATTGTTGATGAGCAACAATGGATGATATGCTTTTACCAAATGAACAACGGGTTCTTGCTCAATGGCTGGCAATGTTGCGTCCAGTTCCAACGCAAGTTTGGTTTTGGCTTGTATAAAATCGAAAGCAGTAAGGACGTTTTGATACTGAATGATGACAGGCAGCTTGTGACGAATACTGTTGGTCAGTGCCAGCAGAATTCTTCTTATTTCGGTGCGTTCATCATCCATCAAATTCTCAAGTTCGAAGTTGAGCTGAATGTTTACTTCGGGTTCGATATAGGTGACAGCACCTGTTTTGCTGGTACTGATAACAAGGCCCGGAATTTTCCTTTTATGAGTGCTATATACTGCCAGCACTCTGCGCTGATTCAAATATGCTTCGCCTGTGTCGCCCAAAAAACCTTTGCCTTGAAAGTCTTTCATTACGCGCAGAAAATTCTTTGAAATATTTCTTCGCACACCTGCTATGTCTTCCCTAATTCTTTTTAGCTCAGGCGAAGCATCATCCTTCACTTTCCATTTCTCGTCAAAAACAATGGCGATTGCTTTTATAATATCGTTGTTCGACCGCACCTCCGCAATGAGGGTGTAGAGGGCTGTAAATATTTCCTTTAGCCCGTCAAATGCATTGATGATTTCAATCACCAATGTGTTTGCTTTATGGAGGCGATAAAAACTTTCTTCGTTGAGGACACTATCGCGCACTTGAAGCAATTTTATTTCATCTGTCAACTCCTGAAAATCTAGAGCTGGAAATTGTATAGCCTCTCTTCTGATGTGAACAAATTCTTCTGCTCTTTGAAGTTCTCCTTTTAAAAGAAAATAATCCTTGTTGGGTTGAAGAAGAAGCATTCCCTCGCGGGCTGTAGGCTGCACACAGTATGATGCGAGTAGTTCGCGAATGGTATGAAATTCCAAATCGCGCGATGCTTGTTCATCGAAATAATTCATTTAAAATGACTAATAAAAAGGGGCTGAAAATGAAGCGTTGAAATCAAGAGAATTTCCTTTTCAAAAACGGATACTCATGCAGGAAAAAAAAAAATAAGATTTCGAAGAAGCTCAAATTTTGATTTACACTTTTAGATTCCAGAGGTGATTATCTATTTCTAAACCGCGTTTCAACCGATCCAAATAAATACTTATTTTAGAAGCAAACTCGTTGTTTGCAGCAGATTTTAGATTGTAACCCACACCTTCAAAATTGATGGATTTAATGGGCGCAATAGTGGCAGCAGTGCCCACTCCGAAAGCTGCATCCAATTCATTTTTTTTCAGCAAATCCACTATTTCTGACACCCCAATTTTGCGCTCTTGCACATCATAGTTCCAGTCTCTGGCTACTGTCAATACCGTGTTTCTGGTAACGCCATCTAAAATGGAATCGCTTAGTGAAGGAGTCAATAATTTATTGCCATGCAAGAACATGACATTCATGGTACCGCTTTCTTCGAAGTAGCCGTGGTCTTGCCCATTGGTCCATAGTATTTGATCGAAACCTTCGTCTTTTGCAAGCTGCGTTGGCCAAAGTGATGCTCCGTAATTGCCCGCTGCTTTGGCGTGGCCAGTTCCTCCTTTTGTGGCTCGGGTGTAGTTGGTTTCAATTTTTACAGTCAATTCGTTGGTGTAATATTTTCCAACTGGGCCAGTAAAAATCACAAAAAGATAAGACTCGCTTGGTCGAACGCCAATGAACTCATCTATAGCAAACATGTGTGGCCGGATATACAATGACTCACCTTCACCTTTTGG
Source organism: Flavobacteriales bacterium (assembly GCA_043718125.1). Classification (GTDB taxonomy): domain Bacteria; phylum Bacteroidota; class Bacteroidia; order Flavobacteriales_D; family Sanyastnellaceae; genus JANNVZ01. Next base: position 1,978 of record JAYSWI010000360.1, on the reverse strand, counting down.
AATCCAATGGCTATCCATCTTCACTAGTTGAACAAGGGCATCAACAAAAACCTCGCTGGGAAGGGTTGGCATGCACATACGCTGGGCGCTAAGATTCAAGCGCTCTGCATTTTTATCAGGACGAAAAATAAAAATTTCTTCGTTCTCATTTTTATATGCTTTCAACCCTTCGAAAATGGCTTGACCATAATGCAGCGCACTAATGGCAGGGCTAAATTGCATTTTTCCATATTCAGTTATTCTTGCATTTTTCCATTGTCCATCACTGTATTCCATCACGAACATGTGGTCGCTGAATATTTTTCCGAAGCCCAAATTTTCCCAATCAACTTGAGAAATTCGTGATGTACTGGTTGGATGGATACTAATTTTGTTTGCAGTTGCTATCATTGAGCAAGTGTTTTGTTTGTCTTGTAATTTGTAGGTGTCGATCTTTTTGAAACAATCATTGTATTTCAAAAGTCACAATCGCAAAAGTAGATGGATTGATAGGTGGGTATAAAAAAATTGTTTTAGATCGCTACTATTTTTTTTACCGTGTGAATTGCTTTATTTGAGAATTCTATCTTAAACTATTCATACCTCATTGGTGCAAAATCGGATATTTCAGTTCGCACTTCTTCATGGATATTGTGTTACCCATTGCTCGCCATTTTCGAACATTTCCTTTTTCCAAATTGGCACCGTTTGTTTGAGTCGATTCATTAAATAAGCACATGCTTCAAATGCTTCTGTTCGGTGTGTGGCCGTCACTGCTGCTATCACAGGCACTTCGCCAACTTCGCATCGGCCCGTGCGGTGATGCAGCAAGATGTCGTTTATCTGCCATTTAATTTTTATTTCTGTGGCAATTTTTTCTAGTTCAGAATACACCATTGGTTCGTAAGCCTCAAATTCTAGGGCAATAACTTTTTTTTCTTTTGTGTAATTGCGCACGGTGCCAACAAACAACACTTGCGCTCCGCAACTGGCATCAACAGGAAGTAGCTCTTCTAATTGCAAACTCAATTTTGCTGATGAAAGTTTAAAATAGTTCATGGGTACAAATGAAGTGTTTGCAATTTGAAATTGAAACATAAAAAGGCTAAAAGCAGAATATGAGAAATAGGTCTTCTCCCTTAAACAAAACATGAATGACAAAAAATTATTCCTTCTGTATGCTACTGTAATTCTAACTTTCGCGTTATGAATAATTCTCGGCTTCTCCTTTTTATTTTGACCTCAACACTTTTTATCGCCTGCAAGCATGATGTGGACAGCTCCGGGGATGATGAACTTTTGTATAATTCCGCTTTAGGCAACGATTTTATTTATTATCAAAATGGTGATTTGCTCAACCCTGCTTCGCCAAGTCCCCATGGCACTTTCAAGTTGCGCTTTAATGCCCTTGCTGCTGCGGCTTTGGACACTGCCACAGGCGAGTTGGCAATGGGCAATTCTTTCCCAACAGGAAGCGTGATTGTAAAAGAAATTATTTCTAACGGCAACATCAATCAGCTTGCAGTGATGAAAAAAGCACCTACTAATCCGAATGCAGGCAGTGGTTGGTTGTGGGGCGAATATTCGACCACAGGGGAAGTGGACTTTAGCATTTCGAAAAAAGGTGTTGGCTGCATTGGATGCCACAGTTCATCTGCCAATAGAGACCTTGTTGCCACATTTGATTTGCATTGAATGTAAGTAAAATTTGTTCGAAATAATATCATTTGGCCAAGCGTTTTTATTGCTGAACACAATATTTCAAATAATAAATCCTTTGTGTTGGTATCAAAAATTAAACATTATGAATAAGGCAATTGGTATGTTGATGATAGTGTTATTGACCTTCATGCTGCCTACTGGCACGGAGGCACAAACACAAAAGAAGGGAAAAGGATTCGACTATAAGCAGCACGACCACAACAATCAAAAAGCAAAACGTTGGGCCAAGCGCAGGATGAAAGCTTCCGATGGCGACCAAGTAAATTTGAAATGTAGC
>JAYSWI010000359.1:0-4907 GCA_043718125.1 Flavobacteriales bacterium | reverse complement strand
GGCTTCGGCCACGGGTTGGAAAGTTCAAATTTATGACTGCATAAGTTTAGATACAGGATCGCTCAATGATGCCACCATCACTTTCACCGGTGAGGACAATTGTGGCAACGCCCAAACAATCATTTACTCAACACCACCGGGCTATAGCTCATTCATTGCGGACAACTCATGTTCTGCTCAAACCGCTTCAAGTTTCGTAGTTCCAGCCAGCTCTTCCAATCCACCCATCAACTGCACTTTCGGCTATGAGTGGAATTCGGAGCCTTATGTCTATATCGCAGACAGCACCACTTCGCTAAATACTTTCATAAGTTTACCTTTTACAGGTGCCAATGGGCTAACATTTTTCCCCACTAGTCCTGTTGTTTTTACACTTAGCATCACCAGCTCATGCGACAGTTTGGGATACACCGATGAGGATGGCGAAGGCTGCATCAGTGGTTCTTTTGATGGCAGCGATTCAGAGTCATTTATTGCAATTCCGTTTAACAATTCTGTTATTTCCCCTGTCGCCATCACGTGCTTGTTGGAACCGGCATTTCAGTTGAGTGCCGCGCCACCTTTTGGCACTTGGACTGGGCCGGGCATCATCAATGCTTTGGCTGGAATGTTCAATCCAATAGCAGCGGGAATTGGTATGCACATTATCAATTTTTTGCCCAATGATCCTTGCGTGCTGCCTTCCGCTATTTCTTTGGAAATAATAGAAAATGCAATCATCAACATTGATCCAGTCAATGCAATGTGCATCGATGCCAATTCTATTACATTAAACAGCACCGCCAACATTCCAAATTGGACAGGCCCGGGCATTGTGGATGCAATAGGCGGCCAGTTCGACCCGACAGTAGCAGGCGCAGGTTTGCACGAAATTCAAGTTACAGAAATGGATTTGTGCGGAGGTTCTAGCAACGTGTTCATACAAGTGAATGCGCTACCCAACGTAAGTGCCGGTTTGGATGCGGATGTTTGTTTCAATCTGCCTCATAACCTCAATGCAACTGGTGCTTTCAGTTATCAATGGTCTCCATCCACTTTTTTGTCCAATGCTAACGTTCAAAATCCAATGTCAACTCCGCAGAATGACATTTCATATTCAGTGGTGGGAACGGATATCAATGGCTGTCAAAACGTGAACAATGTCAGTTTGACCATACTCGCAGGCCCAACTGTGACAGCAAATCCAGTGTCCATAGTTTGCCCCGCAGTAACGGTGCAATTGGTGGCCAATTCTTCAAATGTCAATTATCAATGGACACCTGCTGCAGGCGTAACCAATGCAACAAGTGCCAATGCAAGTGTTGCGCCTCTGGCCACTACCACTTACACTGTTACTGTTACGGATGATTGTTTCCTTACAGCTCAATCACAAGTAACGGTGGTGGTGGAATTACCAGTTACCATAAATGCTGGAGCCAATACAGATTATTGTGAAACACATGATGTTTTGGTTGAAGCAAGCGCACTTGGAAACTATAACTATACGCTTTGGTCATCCATAGATGGCACTTTTAACAGCAACCAAGAAAATGATTTGCAATTATTGGTAAACGATGAGGGGACTTATTTAATTACAGCAACCACAGATTTGGGCTGCACCTATTCCGATGCAGTTTTTGTAAATGAAATAGCACTGCCAACCATCAATCTTGCAAGCCCTGTTTTGCTTTGCCCATCGGGCAATGTGACCCTAGATGCCGGCAATAATTGGGATGCAGTGCTTTGGTCGAACAACGAAATTACATCAGAAATAACGGTTGATACACCTGGCATTTATACTGCGCATATCACTGACAATGGCTGCACAGATTCAAGCGCAGTGGATGTACAAATTATTTTTTTACCTAACATAGAACTTGGCCCTACGGTAGAAATATGTGCTGGTGAAGTAGCAGAATTGGAAATACCTGCGCCCGGATTGTGGAGCACTGGAGTTGTGGCAAGCTCCATCAATGTAACCAGTGAGAATTGGTATAAAGTGACCTACACCGATGGGCCTTGTACCATTTCGGATTCCGTTTATGTACAGATACTTCCTTTACCAATGACCGATTTGGGCAGTGATATTTTGAGTTGTGATGATGTTTTGATTTCCATTTCGGGAGAAGACATTGTGAACGACACTTATCTCTGGAACACTGGAGAAACGCTTGCAACCATCGTTGCGCTTGAGTCGAATTTATACATTGTAATGGCTACCAATGAATGTGGTACGGCATCAGATTCCATCATTGTTCAATTTGAAGATTGCACTTTTTCGTTTTATATTCCCAACTCATTTACACCAAACAATGATGGGGCGAATGATGTGTGGAAATGCGTGACCTATAATATTCCGCAATTTGCACTTCAGATATTTGACCGTTGGGGCGAAGTCATTTTTACCAGCACCGATGCCAATGAACCATGGACAGGTGAGGTGGACAATGGCAGCCATTATGTACCAGATGGATCGTATTTCTATTGGATGAAATACGTGAGCCACAAAGGCGAAGCTGGAGAAAGATTTGGAACCATCATGGTGTTTAGGTAGGTTGCTTTTTTTGTTTTATTTTTTCATTTTTCCACGCAAGTCGTATGTTAATGATAAAATAAAACGCACCACGTGTCTGCGCACTTTGCGGTCTTGGTCCTTGTTGAGCGGGTCGCGCAGCACATATTGAAATTTGAAATGTGTGTATTCAAATTTCACACTTTGCACTTTCAGGTTGTGTGTGCCTGCCTGTATCAAATCATTCAACTCGCCAAGTGAGGAAGTTATTTCCTGTTGTAACCAATCGGCATCGGGAATCAAACCGTTTTCAATTTCAAATTCTAGGTTACTTTTCTTTAATTCTCTTCGGGTGTAATTGATTATCTCGCTTGTGAAAACTTTGTTGTTGGGGATGTAAATAATATCGTCATCATCATTGAGCAGATGCACGTTTGTGAGCGTGATATCCAAAATTCTTCCCTTGTTATTTTCTATTTGAACTTGGTCGCTAATGTTGATCACTTTGGCAAATGTGAGGTACATCCCATTGATGAGGTTGCTGATGTAATCTTTGGTGATAAGCACAATGGCCGCTGCTATCAAGCTGAGTGTGGTGATGGCTTCTTTGACCGTAATGTTGAACAACGAAAGCACCAAAACAATGGCGAGCAATCCATAAAGAATCTTTGAAAGGTGAGAGATGCCTATGATGAAATTGTCGCGTTTTAATTTTGGATTGGCAGGGCGGTAGGATGCGAAAATGATGAGGCGTGCAAACTCAATTAAACAAAACGCAACGAGGACGCGATGGGCAGTGGGCACCAATTTTTCTGGCAGCCCAAATTGCGAGAAACATTCTACCACTTGGTGGTGGGTATAAAAAAGCAAGAGCGCAATAGCTCCAAAGAGAATTGCTTTAAAATAAATAATCCAATTCATGTGGGACAAATTGAATTTGAAATTTCACATTTTATGCGAACAAAAAATTGAATTTGTTGACAACCAACGTTTACAATACACATAACAAATAGCGATTCTTTCGCAGTTTACAAGTGTCCAAAAAATGGAGTTCGATGTATCTTATGTTTATAGCAAGAGCATTAAATATAAAGGTTCTACAAGCAATCATGAAGAATGAGGATAATAGAAAATCATAATGATTGAACAATTGAAGATGCGAACAATTGAACATGCGAAGCATAAATCTTATGGATATTCTTTGATAAAAGAAGAAGGCGGATCAGTACTTCGATTACTCAATATTCTGTTGTTTCTCTGTTTTTAGAAAGCGCTGTCGATGTTAAGCTAAGGAATTATTTGCAGGGCCACATACTCATGAATTGCATGCTCTCCACACGTTTCATTGTAGAAGCAAAAAATTTGAAGTTGTTTGAAGCTGTTTGTAGCGCAAGTTTATGTTTCCACACCCCACGCTCATTGTTTGCCAGCACCACCACCTTATCCTTCACCAACCGCCTTAAAATGTTTCAAATACAAACCCTTATTTGCTAGCATAGAATAGGATTTCACCACAGTCATGCGAGCCGATATGCCCAATTGAATACGCAGGTTTTCATCATCAATTAATGTGGAAATGTGCTGCACCCATTCTTCAGTAGTGTGTGCAAGAAATCCGTTTACTCCATGTTCTATAATTTCTGTATTAACACCCACTGGTGAGAGCAACGTGGGAATTTCAAGCGCCATGTATTGCAACCCTTTCAAACCACACTTGCCCCAAGCCCACGGGTCATCTGGCAGAGGCATTATGCCAATATCTATTGTAGAAAGTTCAATCACTTCCCTGTCTTTGTCCCATGCTATGGCTTCAATATTTAGTTCCTCATTCTTGTACCCTGCATCACCTATTACTTTGATGCGAATGCGCTCGCCATACTTCCTCTTCAACTCTTTTAGAAAAGGAATAGCCAATTCGAAATGTTTGATTGTAGTGATGCTGCCACTCCATCCTATGGTGATGTAATCGCGCACGGGTTGTGCAATGCGCTGGTATTTTTCGGTATCTATCGTAGTGGGAACGATGACCACATTTGGATTGTAACGCAATGCGTATTGGGCCAAATATTGGTTGCCAGCAAAAACCAAATCGCTCCATTTAATAGTCTTATTTATCTTAGTTGGATGTTTCATCCAAGCAAAAAATCGATTCGCATTGCTGGTATCATTCTGCCATATAGCATCATCAAAATCATAGATGATTTTAGCCTTCGATTTGGCAAATTGACGCTCGAAGAAAACGCTGCGGGTCATCAGCGCTTCGCGAAATATGAAAATGATGTCGTAGTCATTCGCTCTTCGCAAATCCCTCCATCTTTTTTTATAATGTGAAAGAAGCATCATGGCCTTTCGCAACCAATTACCACTGGAATAAATGAGTAGGTCCGACCCCTCGTCCAGCAGCCAAGAGTAACTG